>JBHJND010000287.1:0-4261 GCA_048497655.1 Caballeronia novacaledonica | reverse complement strand
GCGCCCAGGTTGACCGTCCAGTCGAGCCCTACGGCATCGCAACCGGTGTCGGCGATCTGCTCCAGCCACAGGCCGCCGCCCTTGGTGAAGACGATGGTTGGTATGCGCTCACCGTCGTGTTCGCGCTTGATTTTGCTTACCACCTCGCGGATGTAAGCAAGCGAAAAGGCCTGGTAGGCGCCGTCGGCCAGGGCGCCGCCCCAGGTGTCGAAGACCATCACCGCCTGCGCGCCGGCGTCGATCTGCGCGTTCAGGTAGCTGGCCACCGCGGCCGCATTGACGGCGAGGATCCGATGCAGCAGATCAGGACGCCGGTAGAGCATGGTCTTGACCAGGCGGAAATCGTCGGAGCCGCCGCCCTCGACCATGTAGCAGGCCAGCGTGAACGGACTGCCGGAAAAACCGATCAGCGGCACCCGGCCGGCCAGCGCGCGCCTGATCTCGCGCACCGCGTCCATCACGTAGCCGAGCCCGTCGGCCATGTCCGGCACGGCCAGGCGCGCCACGTCCTCCTCGGTGCGCAGCGGCCGCTCGAACTTCGGTCCCTCGCCCTCGGCGAAGTGCAGGCCGAGGCCCATCGCGTCGGGCACCGTGAGGATGTCCGAGAACAGGATCGCCGCGTCCAGCGCGTAGCGGTCGAGCGGCTGCAAGGTCACTTCGGTGGCCAGCGCCGGTGACTTCGCCAGCGCCATGAAACTGCCCGCGCGGGCGCGCGTTGCGCGGTACTCGGGCAGATAGCGGCCAGCTTGACGCATCAGCCAGACGGGGGTGTAGTCGGTCGGCTGGCGCAGCAGCGCGCGCAGCAGGGTGTCGTTCAAGGGTCGCACGCGTCGGGGAGGAGAAGTTGAAGCCTGCGGATAGGCGCGCGGATTCTCGTATGGCCATCGCCGACGGGTTGCCCGCGTGGCTGCGGCAGGACGCCAGCGGCGTGCTGATCGACGTCCATCTGCAGCCGGGCGCGCGCCGTAACGCCGCCTGCGGCGAGCACGGCGGGCGCCTGAAGATTGCCGTCGCCGCGCCGCCGCTTGAAGGGCGGGCCAACGACGCGCTCCTCGAGTGGCTCGCCGACCGCCTCGGCCTGCCGCGGCGGCAGGTGCGCCTGGTCAGCGGCCGGCACAGCCGCGACAAGACGCTGCATGCGGCGGGCGTAAGCGCCGGCGAGGTCGGCCGCCGGCTGGCGGCACAGTGACGCCGGGCAGGACGCAGGCGAGTCGCCGGCTCGATTCGCCGGCCGGCGATCTACAGGATCAGCTGCTCCTGGGCGAGCGTGCGCAACTGGAAGCGGTCGTCCTCGCGGAACAGCCAGGTCTCGGTGAAGCGGACGCTGGTGCCCCGGCCAAGAAGGGCGCGCGGTGGCGGCGGCAGCGGCACGGCGGCCTGCACGGTGCGCACTGCCGCTGGCCCGAGTTCGCGGGCGTGCTTCGGCGTCCTCAGGACGCTGGCGTTGCGGATCTTCCCGTCCGCCCCGACCTCCAGCTCGAGCACGACCACCGCCTTCAGCGGATACGGCGGCCGCCCCTCGAAGACCCGGTCCTTGTTGACGGTCAGGATGTGCTGCGCGAGCGCGCGACGCCACTGCGCCTCGGAGATCACTTCGGACGGCCGGGTGGCCGGCGTCGGTGTCGGGGTCGCGGGACGGGCAGGTGGGACGGAGGCCGACGGTGCGGGCGGCGCAGGCGGCGGGACGGAGCAACTGCCGAGCAAAAGCGCCGCGGCTACCGCGGCGAAGGGGCTCCTGCGGCTGCGATCTGATCTGTTCACCGTGCCTCGCGCTTGCCTCGAAGAGGCCTGCGCAGCAAGCATTGCAGCAGCCGCAGCCGGCGGCAACTCCCGCCACCTAGAACGAAAGGTCGAGTCCGGCGAGCCAGGCGCGCCCCGGCGCCGGCTCGTAGTACCGGCCGTTGGCCTCGTTGACGATCACCGAGCCGACGTAGCCCTTGTCGAACACGTTGTTCACCCGCACGAATGCCCGCGCCTCGGTCCTGCCGGCGCCGAAGCTGCGCGCGACGGCGAGATTGACGAGCCCGTAGCCGGGCGCGGCCTGCGTGTTGCGGTCGTCGACGTACAGCTTCGACTGCGCGCGCCACTCGAGCTGCCAGTCGGCCCAGCCGGGCCGCCAGCGCAGCTCGGCGTAGCCGGAGTACGCCGGCACGCCGGGCAGCCGGTTGCCGGCCGCCACCGGCACGCTCGGCTGGGAGCACGGCGCCGAAGTGCAGGTCAGGAAAGCCTGATCGAACTGCGCCTTCAGCGCTGTCGCTGCCGCATACAGCGACCACTGCGCCAGCGGGCGCCAGTCGAACGAGACCTCGACGCCCCGCCGGGAAGTGGCGCCGACGTTGCCGAAAGACGAGCGGCCGCCGCTGTTGGTCACGACGACGATGTCGTCGCTGGTGTCGACCGAAAACAGCGCCAGCGTCGCCGCCGCGCGGGCGCCGAGCGCGGTCTTCAGGCCCAGTTCGTAATTGTTGCTGCGCGCCCGCTGCTCAGCGAACCACGAGAACCGGCCGGCTGCTGCGCGCGAGCACTCTCTGCGTCTGGCTGCCGAGCAGCAGCGAAGCGACGCCGCGCCGTCCGTGCGACGCCATCACGATGAAGTCGCAGCCTTCCGTCTCCGCGGCCTGCAGGATGATGTCGTCCGGGTTCCCCTCGCGCAGGACGCGGGTGAAGGCGACGCCTGCTTCTGCCGCCGAGCGCTCGACGTCGTCGAGGTTCCGGTTGGCCTCGGCAGCCGCCTGTGCCTGGAAGGCGACTTCGGCCGGTGCGACTTCGCCGCCGACCCCGTGGTACGGGTAAACGCGAAGGGCGGCGCAGCCGACGACGGAAGCACCGAGCGACTTCGCCAGCGCCACCCCTGCGGCGGCGGCGCGTCGGGACAGGTCGCTGCCATCGGTGGCGATCAGGATGCGCTTCGTCATGTCGGTCTCCCCTTGCGATCACCGGGCGGCTGGCCGGTCAGGGACAAGACTGCCTGCCGGCGGCCGTTTTCACTTGAGCCCAGTCAAGGGCCGGGGTCCGGAAGAAAACGGGCAGCCGCATGGCTGCCCGCAACGAACCCACTGCAGGTTTCCCTTCAGCGCCCGCGCAACTTCTTGATCGCCGCCAGCTGCGCGGCAAGGGCGGAGATCTCCGCCTCGACCTTGGCGATCTCGAGGTCGCTGGTCGCGTTCTTGCGCGCCTCCTCGGCCGCCCGCAGCGACTCGTTGGCCTTTGCCTCGTCGAGGTCCTTGGCGCGGATGGCCGTGTCGGCGAGCACGGTCACGACGTGCGGCTGCACTTCGAGGATGCCACCGGCGACGAACACCTGGTCCTCCTCGCTCGAGCCTGCCTGCCTGATCCGCACCACCCCGGGCTTGATCCGCGTGATCAGCGGCGTGTGGCGCGGAAAGATGCCGAGTTCGCCCGCTTCGCCCGGCAGGACGACGAACTCAGCCTCGCCGGAGAAGATGGCCTCTTCGGCACTGACGACGTCGACGCGGATGGTCGTCATTGGATCTTCTTCGCCTTCTCGAAGGCCTCGTCGATCGTGCCGACCATGTAGAAGGCCTGCTCCGGCAGCGCGTCGCAGTCGCCGTCGACGATCATCTTGAAGCCGCGGATCGTTTCCTTCAGCGGCACGTACTTGCCCGGTGAGCCGGTGAACACCTCGGCCACGTGGAACGGCTGCGACAGGAAGCGCTGGATCTTGCGCGCGCGGGCAACCGCCAGCTTGTCCTCGGGAGACAGTTCGTCCATGCCGAGAATGGCGATGATGTCGCGCAGCTCCTTGTAGCGCTGCAGCGTGGCCTGCACGGAGCGCGTGACCGTGTAGTGCTCCTCGCCGACCACGTGCGGATCGACCTGCCGCGAGGTCGAGTCGAGCGGGTCGACCGACGGGTAGATGCCGAGCGAGGCGATCTCGCGGCTGAGCACCACGGTGGCGTCGAGGTGGCCGAAGGTCGTCGCCGGCGACGGGTCGGTCAGGTCGTCGGCCGGCACGTACACGGCCTGGATCGAGGTGATCGAGCCGGTCTTGGTCGAGGTGATCCGCTCCTGCAGCTCGCCCATCTCCGTGCCGAGCGTCGGCTGGTAGCCGACCGCCGACGGCATGCGGCCCAGCAGCGCCGACACCTCGGAGCCCGCCTGCGTGAACCGGAAGATGTTGTCGATGAACACCAGCACGTCCTGCTTCTCGCGGTCGCGGAAATACTCGGCGATCGTGAGGCCGGACAGCCCGACCCGGAGCCGCGCGCCCGGCGGCTCGTTCATCTGGCCGTAGATGAGG
>JBHJND010000286.1:0-5689 GCA_048497655.1 Caballeronia novacaledonica | reverse complement strand
TCTACATGCCGATGGTCCCGGAGGCGGCGTTCGCGATGCTCGCCTGCGCCCGCATCGGCGCCATCCACTCGGTGGTCTTCGGCGGCTTCGCCTCGGTGAGCCTCGCCTCGCGCATCGACGACGCGCAACCGAAGGTGATCGTCAGCTCGGATGCCGGCTCACGAGCCGGCAAGGTCGTGCCCTACAAGGGGCTGCTCGACGAGGCGATCCGCCTGTCGAAGAGCCCGCCGGCGAAGGTGCTGCTGGTCGACCGCGGCCTGGCGCCGATGGCCAGGACCGCCGGTCGCGACGTCGATTACGCCGAACTGCGTGCCGCGCACATGAACGACGAGGTGCCGTGCGAGTGGATGGAGTCGAGCGAACCCTCGTACATCCTCTATACCTCCGGCACCACCGGCAAGCCGAAGGGAGTGCAGCGTGACACCGGCGGCTATGCAGTGGCACTGGCCGCCTCGATGAAGCACATCTTCTGCGGCAACGCCGGCGAGACCTACTTTTCCACCAGCGACATCGGCTGGGTGGTGGGGCACTCCTACATCATCTACGGCCCGCTGATCGCCGGCATGGCGACCATCCTGTTCGAGGGCACGCCGATCCGGCCCGACGGCGGCGTCTGGTGGAGCATCGTCGAGAAGTACAAGGTCTCGGTGATGTTCTCCGCGCCGACGGCGATCCGCGTGCTGAAGAAGCAGGATCCGGCGTTCCTGAGCAAGTACGACCTGTCGAGCCTGCGGCTGCTGTTCCTTGCCGGCGAACCGCTCGACGAGCCGACGGCGCGCTGGATCTCTGATGGACTGAAGAAGCCGATCGTCGACAACTTCTGGCAGACCGAGACCGGCTGGCCGATCCTGGCAATTTGCCGCGGCGTCGATCCGCTGCCGTCGAAGTTCGGCAGCCCGGGACTGCCCGTCTACGGCTACGACGTGAAGCTGTTCAACGAAGCCACAGGCGCCGAGATCACCAGCGCCAACGACAAAGGCGTGGTTGCCATCGAGGGCCCGCTGCCGCCGGGCTGCATGACCACCGTTTGGGGCGACGATGACCGATTCGTCCGCACCTACTGGCATAGCGTTCCCAACCGCATGGTCTATTCGACCTTCGACTGGGGCATTCGCGACAGCGACGGCTACTTCTTCATCCTCGGCCGTACCGACGACGTGATCAACGTCGCCGGCCATCGCCTTGGCACGCGCGAGATCGAGGAGTCGATCAGCTCGCACCCAGCGATCGCCGAGGTCGCGGTGGTCGGTGTCGCCGATCAGCTGAAGGGCCAGGTCGCCATGGCCTTCGCCGTGGTCAGGGACGCCAATGCCGTTGCCACCAGCCAGGCCAGGCTGGCGCTCGAGGGCGACGTGATGAAGACGGTCGACAGCCAGCTCGGCGCGGTGGCGCGGCCGGCGCGCGTGCACTTCGTCACCGCGCTGCCGAAGACCCGCTCGGGCAAGCTGCTGCGCCGCTCGATCCAGGCCCTGTGCGAGGGTCGCGACCCGGGCGACCTGACGACGATCGAGGACCCGACCGCGCTCGACCAGGTGCGCAGCGCCGTCAAGCCCGCCTGAGGCGCGGCGGGGCATGGCCGCCGGCGAGACGGCGTCCTAGGCGCTCGGGCCGCGGGTGCCGCGCGATCGGACGGCCGGACTTTGGTACCGGCTGCGCGACTGACTGTCGAAGACCAGGAGATCAAGATGCAGAAGAAGAGCATGCTGACCATCGACGACGCCATGCGCGTGATGGACGGAGCGATCGCCGAGGCGAAGAAGAACCACTGGGCAGTGGCGATCGCCCTCGTCGACGACGGCGGGCACCTGCTGCAGTTCGTGCGTCTCGACGGCGCGCCGCCGGTCTCGGCGTACATCGCGCCGGAGAAGGCGCGCGCCGCGGCGCTCGGCCGGCGCGAGACCAAGATCTACGAGGACATGATCAACCAGGGCCGCACCGCCTTCCTGTCGGCGCCGCTGCAGGGCATGCTCGAGGGCGGCGTGCCGATCATCGGCGAGGGACAGGTGGTCGGCGCGGTCGGCGTCTCGGGCGTGAAATCGAGCGAGGACGCGCAGGTCGCCCGGGCCGGCATCGCGGCGCTCGGCCTGTAGCGTCATTGCCGCGCGGCGTCAGTCGGCGTCGGCGCGCGCGGCGCGCAGGCCGCGCTCTACGTCGACCCGCGCCAGCACCAGCAGGCCGGCGACGAAGTACAGGCCGGTGGCGAGGATCGCCAGCCGGTGGTTGTTGTCGGTCACCCAGGTGATGAGGCCGTAGGTCAGCGGGCCGATCACCGCCGACAGCCACAGCGCGACGTTCCACAGGCTGTAGAACTCGGCGCGGCGGTGCTCCGGCGCGAACACGCCGACCATTGCCCGGCCGGCGGACTGGCTGGAGCCCATGCACAGGCCGGCGATGTTGGCCGCCACCCAGAACCACGCCACGCCGGAGGTGAGGCCGGCGATCAGCACCATCGCGATCCAGCCGGCGATGGTCAGCGCCAGCGCCCGCTTGTGGCCGATGGCGTCCTGCACGTAGCCGAACAGGAAGGCCCCTAGCGCCGCGGTGACGTTTACCGCGAGGATCAGCATCATCGTCTGCGCGGTCTCGAAGTTCATCACCTGCTGCGCGTAGATCGCCGCCAGCGCGATGACCACCGACAGCCCGCCCTGGTAGAGCAGCCCGCACAGGGTCAGCCAGCCGAAGTCGCGGAACTCGCCGATGTTGGCCAGCGTGTGCCACAGCCGCTGTGTCGACTCGCGCACTACGCCGCTCACCGTTCCCCGGCCGACGGGCACGGCCCGCTCGCGCAGCGTGGTGAAGGTGGGAACCACCGCCAGCGCGAACAGCACCGCGGTGATCAGCATCGTCACCGGCACGTAGTGGGTCGCCGGCAGTCCCCGGGCCTGCGCCCACAGCACGTAGCCGAGGCCGAGAGCGAGCGCGAGCAGGCCGCCGAGGTAGCCGAGGCTCCAGCCCCAGCCGGAGACCTTGCCGAGCGCCTCCGGCCGCGCCAGTTCGGGTAGGAAGGCGCTGTTCAGCGTCACCCCGGCGGAGAAGCAGATGTTGGAGACGATGATCGCCGCCGCCGCCAGAGCGAAGTCGCCCGGCCCGGCCAGCGCCAGCGCGGCGGTGCCGCCGACGCAGCCGATCGTCGCCAGGCCCATCAGCGGCTTCTTGCGCGCGTGCAGGTCGGCGTAGGCGCCCAGCGCCGGCATGACCAGCATGCCGAGCAGGTAGGACGCCGACAGCGCCATCGTCCAGGCCAGCGTCGCCCACGGCGCATTGCCGGCGACCACGTTGACGAAGTAGGCGTTGAACACGGCCGTCAGCACCACGGTCGTGTAGCCGGAGTTGGCGAAGTCGTACATCGCCCAGGCGAACACCTCCCGCCGCGGCACGCCGGGGTTGAGGCTCTGCGGGTCGAAGAGCGGCATCGGGACGGGCTCAGGAATCGCGGCGGCCGGCGGGGCGGCCTCGGCCGCTGCCGGGAGGACAGCGGCGATCCTACGCCGCGGTTCGCCCGGTCAGGCGACGGCCGCCGGCGCGCTCCGGCGTAGCCGTGCCGGGCAATGCCTGCCGTTGTCCGTCATCCGGCTGCGCGCTCTAGGACGATCGGCGGATTTTTCCGACGATGCGCGCCGCTCAAACTGCGCCTTCATGAGCACAACCCGAAACACCGAGCTTCGCGTAGTCCCGTCCGCCGGCGAGGCCGAGAGCAACCGGACCACCCTGCGCATCGACTCCGATCGCCCCGTGCCGGCGCCGCCGCTGAGCAGCGAGGACGCGCACGCACGCAGGCAGGGGACCGCGGAGAGGGAACTCGACCGGCTCAGCCAGGCGGCAACCGTCGAGCAGCTGGCCCTCGGGCAGCACGTGAACTGGCTGGTCGCCTCGCAGGCCATCTTCATCCACGCGTTCCTGATGCTGTTCATCGTCAGCGGCATGGGGGTCGTCCCGCTCAACCACTGGCTGCTCGGCGGCCTGGCGCTGGTCGGCATCCTCTGCGCGCTGGCCCTGCACGCGAACATCGATCGCGCATCGCGGGCGCTGGCACTGCTGGTCGTGCAGCGCCGCGCAATCGAGTCGGAAGTGGCGGCGCTGACCGGCCGCACGCCCAACCTGCCAAAGGAAGTGTCACGGACCAGCAGCTGGGCCGGACCAACGTTCGTCGTCGTCTGGCTGGTCCTGCTCGCCTGCAGCGCCGCGATCCGGCTCTAGGCCGTCGGCGCGACCCGCCGAGTCAGCGGCTGCCGGACCAATGCGGCTTTCGCTTCTCCATGAACGCCGACACGCCTTCCTGCGCGACGTCATCGATCATGTTGCAGGCCATCGTCCGTCCGGCCAGCTGATAGGCGGCGTCCACCCCCATTTCGAGCTGGCGGTAGAACAGGCCCTTGCCCATGCCGATGGCCAGGCCAGGCTTGGCGACGATCGCCGCGGCCAGCCGTCCCACCTCGGCGTCGAGCTGGTCGGCCGGCACCACGCGGTTGACCAGGCCGCGCGCCCTGGCGGTAGCGGCGTCGATGAACTCGCCGGTGACCAGCATCTCGAAGGCCTGCTTGCGGCCGACGTTGCGCGCCAGCGCCACGCTGGGACTGGAACAGAACAGGCCGACGTCGATGCCGTTCACCCCGAATCGCGTGCCTTCGGCGGCCACCGCCAGGTCGCAGGTCGCCACCAGCTGGCAGCCCGCCGCCGTGGCGATGCCGTGGATGCGCGCGATCACCGGTTGCGGCACCCGCTGGATCGTCAGCATCAGCTTCGCGCAGTCGGCGAAAAGCTTCTCGTAGTACTCCTGCCGCGGGTTGGACTTCATCTGCTTCAGGTCGTGGCCGGCGCAGAACGCCTTGCCGGCCGCGGCGATCACGATCACGCGTGCGCCGACGTCGGCGCCGAGACGGTCGAACGCCGCCTGCAGGGCCGCCAGCATCTCCTCCGACAGCGAGTTGAACTGCGCCGGGCGATTCAGCGTCAGCGTGACCACGCCCTCGGGCGAGCGCGATTCGAGCAACAGCGGTTCCAGCTGGGACGGGGCCTGCGGGGCGTTCATGGGGCTCTCCTGATTGGTGGTCGCCGTGGCCGGCGCACCCTAGACGTCGATCGCCGCGGCCGATCCGGCCTTCTGGCGAAGCAGGAACTTCTGGATCTTGCCGGTGTTGGTCTTAGGCACCGGCCCGAAGACGAACCTCTTCGGCACCTTGAAGCCGGCCAGATGCGCCCGGCAATGGGCGTTCAGCTCCTCCGCCGTGACGGCGGCGCCTTCACGGACCTCGATGAACGCGCAGGGCACCTCGCCCCACTTCGCATCGGGCGCGGCGACCACGGCGGCGATCATCACCGCCGGGTGGCGATACAGGACGTCCTCGACCTCGATCGAGCTGATGTTCTCGCCGCCCGAGATGATGATGTCCTTGCTGCGGTCCTTGATGCGCAGGTAGCCGTCGGGATGGACGACGGCGAGGTCGCCGGAGCGGAACCAGCCGCCGGCGAACGCCTTTTCGGTGGCGTCGGGGTTCTTCAGGTAGCCCTTCATCGTGATGTTGCCGCGGAACATCACCTCGCCGATCGTCTCGCCGTCGGCCGGCACCGGTGCCAGCGTGTCGGGATGCAGGACCGTCACCGCCTCCTCCATCGGATAACGCACCCCCTGCCGGCCGTTCTTCGCCGCCCGCTCGCCGACCTCCAGCGCCTGCCACTCCGGCTGCCTGGC
>JBHJND010000285.1:0-3702 GCA_048497655.1 Caballeronia novacaledonica | reverse complement strand
GCCGCCGCCGACAGGCAGTAGCGGCGGACGAAGCGCTCGTAGCCGAAATTGATCGGCGCCAGCTGGCGCGCCTGCTCGTTGTCGATGTAGTAGGCGACGCCGGGCGGTGCCTGCAGGAAGTACGCCGCGCCGAGCGTGCGCGGACGTGCCGCCCCTTCCGCCTGGGCGAGCGTTTCGCCCTCGCCGCGCTCGATGTCGCGCACCTGTTCGGCCACCAGTTCGCAGGGCTCCGGCTCGGCGATGCGGTCGTCCTTCTGCACCGCCGCCATGCGTGCGGCGAGCGGGCCGAGCGACGGCAAGGTCGGGTCGTAGCGCAGGACGTGCGAGCCGGAGTGGAACAGCGCCGTGTGCGCGAAGCGCGCGCCGGCGCCGCACAGTTCGTGCATCCATCGCAGGCGACTGAGCGCCAGGTCGTACGAACGCGCCGGCAGCGGCGTGGCCAGCAGCAACCGGTTCGGCGCAAAGGCCTTCAGTGCGTCGTCAAGTGCCGACTGCGCTTCGGTTTCGCCGGCGGTCGGCGCCGGTCCCGGCGACAGGTCCAGGTCGACCACCAGCAGTCGCGGCGAGGCGGCGCGGATCTCCTCGAGCAGGCGCGCGAGTTCGCCGCGGTCCAGCGGAGATCGTTCGCGGAAACGCCCCTCGAAGGCCTCGTCGTCGATCAGCAGCACGCTCGGCCTGGCCTGCGGCGGCCGGGGGGCGGTCCACGACGCCTCGGGCGAGCCTTCCGGAATCATCGGCGCGGCGATCTGCAGCGCGGCGTCCTCGACGCGCAGGTACAGGGCAGGCCAGTAGGCCTTGGCGAGGATCACCAGCGCCGGCACCAGCAGCACGACGCGCCAGGGGAAGCGTTCCTCGCCGCCGATGTGGTCGAGATCGATCGCGCGCGCGCGCAGCCAGCGCAGCGCGCGCGACGAAGCAGCGTCGTTCGGCTTGTCGATCTTCATGTCCCTGCGTCGGCCGGCGCTCAGTGACGCTGCGCGGTCAGCGCGCCCCAGACGACGCACAAGCCGCCGAGGACGGCCAGCAGCAGCGAGCCGATCGCCAGCAGCACGCCCACCGGGTTGCTGAAACTCGCCGCCATCTCGCGCACCGACTGGCCGAGCAGGGCGGAGAAGATCGCCGCCGACAGGCCGAGCGCGAAAGCGCCGCCGAGTGCCAGTGCGCCGAGCTTCACCGAAACCGGTCGCCGCTCCACGAGCAGGGAGACGAAGGCGGCGACCCCGAGAGCAGCGCCGAGCGCCAGCACGCCGAGGTCGAACAGATAGACCAGCGCGGCGGCGACGAGGAAGGGCAGGGCGATCCGCCAGCCGGGACCCATCGCTTCAGGCCGTCCGCCGCCGGCGCCGGGCGATCCAGGCGCGGCGCAGGTGGATGCTCCACAGCACGCGCACGATCAGGTAGCCGGATGCTGCCAGCAAGCAGGCGAGCAGGAACACGCCGAGCGCCAGCGGCGCGCCGAGGCCCAGCGCCCAGTCGCCCAGGGCCCGGATCGAAGCCATCTGCGCCGACCAGTTCCAGTCCGGCGGCGGCGTCGCCGGATGGCCGCCGGCGGCGCCCAGCACCAGGCTGCCTAGCTTGTAGGCGAGCAGGTACAGCGGCACGATGGTGATCGGGTTGGTGTACAGGGTGGTCAGCAGCGCCACCGGCAGGTTGACGCGGAACAGCACCGCGACGATGCCGGCGCCGAGCATCTGCAGCGGCCCCGGAATCAGGCCGCAGAACATCCCCGCCGCCACGCCGCCGGCGGCCGAGCGGCGGTTCAGGTGCCACAGCGCGGGGTGGAACAGCGCGTCGCCGAACAGGTGCAGCGCGCGCACTTCGCGCACCTTGTCCACGGTCGGCGTGTAGCGCTTGAGGAATTTGCGCAGCATGTGTCGAATTTTAGGCGGCGCGGTCGCCGCCGCCTTTCATACACTATTTGACGGGAACAGCCTGCGATGTGGATCGACACCCACTGCCACCTGGACGCCGACGCGTTCGACGAGGACCGCGACGCGCTGCTGGCCCGCGCGCGCGACGCCGGCGTCTCGATGATGGTGATCCCCGCTGTCGAGGCGGCCGGCTTCGCCAGGGTGGCCGAACTGGCCCACCGGCATCGATTCGCCTATGCGCTCGGAATCCACCCGCTGTACACGCCGCAGGCCGCCGAGGCCGACATCGAGCGCCTGCGCGACGCGCTGCAGGCGGCGAGCGACGATCCGCGGCTGGTGGCGGTCGGCGAAATCGGGCTGGACTACTTCGTCGAGGGGCTCGACCGAGAGCGGCAGGAGTGGTTCTACGCGCAGCAGCTGAAGCTGGCGCGGCAGTTCCGCCTGCCGGTGATCCTGCACGTCAGGCGCTCGGCCGACGGGCTGCTGAAGTACCTGAACCGGCACCAGGTGATCGGCGGCATCGCGCACGCCTTCAACGGCAGCGAGGACCAGGCGCTGCGCATGATCGCGCGCGGGCTGAAGCTCGGCTACGGCGGCGCGATGACCTACGACGGCTCGCTGCGCATCCGCCAGCTGGCCTCGACGCTGCCCGACGACGCCTGGGTGCTGGAGACCGACGCGCCGGACATCCCGCCCCAGTGGCGGCGCAAGGACGGCGCCCGGCTGCGCAACGAGCCGGGCGAGCTGCCGGCGATGGGGCAGGTGATGGCGCAGCTGCGCCGCCTGCCGCTCGAGGAAGTGGCGCGGCTGAGCCGCCGCAACGCCTGCGCCGCGCTGCCGCGGCTGGCTGCACTGCTCAAGTTGCCCGGCTGAAATGCTGCCGGCCGAGCTGGCCGCCTTCGTCGCCGGCGTGTTCCTGTTGCAGCAGCAGGCGGCGTTGCCGTCGCGAGCGACGCTGGCGGCGCTTGCGCTCGCCGCCGGTGCCTTCGGTGCGCTGGCGCTTTGGGCGCGGCTGCAACGGGATGTCGCAGGCGCGAGGCCGGCTGCAGCGGTGCTGCTCGCCGCTGCCTGCGCCGCCGGCTTCGCCTACGCCGGCTGGCGTGCCAACGACCGGCTCGACGTCGCCCTGTCGCCGGGTGACGAGGGAAAGGACGTCGAGATAGTCGGCATCGTCGCCGGCCTGCCGTCGTCGATGGAGCGCGGCCTGCGCTTCGAGTTCGCGGTCGAGCGGGTCGCTACGCCCGGTGTGCCGGTGCCGCCGCGGCTATCGCTGGCCTGGTACGCAGAGGATGCGGCAGTCGCGCCGGGCGAGCGCTGGGCCTTCACCGCTCGGCTGCGGCGGCCGCACGGCGCCTTCAACCCGGGCGGTTTCGATCTCGAAGGCTGGCTGTTCGAGCGCAACCTGAGGGCCAGCGGCTACGTGCGCGAGCGGCCCGCGCCGCAGCGGCTGCAGGCGATGGTCTGGTCGGCGGACTCGGCGATCGACCGGGCGCGGGCGGAGTTGCGCGCTCGGCTGCAGGCGCGCGTCGGCGGGCAGGCGCTCGGCGGCGTGCTGATCGCGCTGGTGCTCGGCGACCAGCGCGCCATCGCCGAGGCCGACTGGATCCTGTTCAACCGCACCGGCATCTCGCACCTGGTCAGCATCTCGGGGCTGCACATCACGATGATCGCCGGGCTGGCGGCGTTCTTCGTCGGCGGCCTGTGGCGCCGCTCGCCGCGCGCCCTGGCGCTGGCACCGGCGCAGACGGCGGGTGCGGTCGCGGCGGTGCTGGCGGCGCTCGCCTACTGCCTGCTCGCCGGCTGGGGCGTGCCCGCGCGGCGCACGTTCTTC
>JBHJND010000284.1:0-15547 GCA_048497655.1 Caballeronia novacaledonica | reverse complement strand
CGCCGCCTGGACGCGCTGCTCGACGACCTGCAGATCGGGCACCTGCGCACCAACGGCGCGTTGTCGCTGTCGGGCGGCGAGCGGCGGCGGGTCGAGATCGCAAGGGCGCTGGCGGCGGCGCCGCGCTTCATCCTGCTCGACGAGCCCTTCGCCGGCGTCGACCCCATTGCCGTCATCGAGATCCAGCGCATCGTGCGGTTCCTGAAGGAGCGCGGCATCGGCGTGCTGATCACCGATCACAACGTGCGCGAGACGCTCGGCATCTGCGACCACGCCTACATCATCAACGAGGGCCAGGTGCTCGCCGCGGGCAGCCCGCACGAGATCGTCGAGGACGAGTCGGTGCGCCGCGTCTACCTCGGCGAGCACTTCCGGATGTAACGATGGCGATCAAGCCCGGCCTGCAGCTGAAGCTAGGCCAGCACCTGGCGCTGACGCCGCAGCTGCAGCAATCGATCCGCCTGCTGCAGCTGTCGTCGCTCGAGCTGGCGCAGGAGATCGAGCAGGCGCTGAGCGACAACCCGCTGCTCGAATGCGACGACCCGCCCGTTGGCGCGGCGATGCGGATCGCCGCCGACGGCGCGATCCTCAGCGAGATGCCGGCAGTGGCGGCGCCGCCGGCCGGCGGCGCGGAGCAGGACTCCGGCCAGGGCGAGTCCGACTCGACCGCAGCGATATCGGGCCTAGAGTGGGGAGCCACCCGCGGCGAGCGCGACGAGGACGACGAAGGGCCGGGAGCCTGGGCCGCCACACGGCCGTCCCTGTGCGAGCACCTGAAGGACCAGCTGGCGGCCACCACCGCGACCTCCCGCGATCGCGTGCTGGTGCAGATGCTGATTGAGTCGCTCGACGAGCAGGGTTATCTGACGGCCTCGCTGGAGGAGTTGCTGGAACTGTGCCCGCCGGAGGCCGGCGTCGAGCTCGAGGACCTCGCCACCGCGCTGACGCTGCTGCAGAGCTTCGATCCCGCCGGCGTCGGCGCCCGCAGTGCGGCGGAGTGCCTGACCCTTCAACTAGAGGCCCTGGCGGCGCAGCTGCCGCCGCCCTGCCCGGCCGAGGACATAGTCCACGCCAAGCGGATCGTCAGTGACCACTTGCACCTGCTGGCGGCCAGGGACTTCCAGAAACTGGCCCGCACGCTCGAACTGAGCGAGGCACAGGTGCAGCAGGCACACGCGCTGATTCGTAGACTCAATCCGCATCCGGGCGTAGGCTTCAGCGCAACGGTGGTCGATTACGTCGTGCCGGACATCCTGGTCAGGAAGGTCCGGAACCGCTGGGTGACTCAGGTCAACCCGGATGTGATGCCCCGCTTGCGACTGAACCAGGCCTACGCGACCGCGGTCAAACAGGAACGAAGCAAGGAAGGCTTTTCCCAGTGGTCATCACGCCTGCAGGAAGCCCGCTGGCTCATCCGCAACATCCAGCAGCGCTTCGAGACGGTCCAGCGCGTGGCGCAGGCCATCGTCGACCGGCAGCACGGCTTCTTCACCCACGGGGCGATCGCCATGCGACCGCTGGTGCTGCGCGAGATCGCCGAAGTGCTCGAACTGCACGAGTCGACCATCTCGCGGGTGACCACCAACAAGTACATGTCGACGCCTTTCGGCGTGTTCGAGCTGAAGTACTTCTTCGGCAGCCACGTGGCGACCGACACCGGCGGCGCGGCCTCCAGCACGGCGATCCGCGCCTTGATCAAGCAACTGATAGGAGACGAAGACCCCAAGGAACCGCTGTCTGACAGCCGCATCGCGGAGCTTCTCGCCGAGCAGGGCCTGGTGGTCGCGCGACGTACCGTCGCCAAATACCGCGAGGCGCTGAAGATCCCGGCGGTGACGCTGCGCAAGAGCCCGTGAGACCCCCGTCGCCGGCCCGGCCGGCGCGCAACGACAGGAGTGCAGCATGAACCTCATCATCCAGGGCCACCACGTCGAAGTGACTCCGGCCATGCGCGACTACGTGCACGGCAAGCTGGAACGGATCCGCAGGCACTTCGACCACGTGATCGATGCCGACGTGGTGCTGGCGGTTGAGGACAAGCTCAGGCAGAAGGCGGAGATCACTCTGCGCGTTAGCGGCGGCAGCCTGCACGCGGAGTCGACCGACGGCGACATGTACGCGGCGATCGACCTGCTGATGGACAAGCTCGACCGGCAGGTGCTGCGCCACAAGGACCGGGTCAAGACGCACACCCGCGATCCGCTGAAGCACCAGCAGGTCCAGGCGCAGCAGTAGGCGTGGCGGCGGCGGCGCCACCGCCGCGGACCCGCGGCGGTGCCTATACTCCGCCCCTTCGCGCAGTTGTCCGGTCTGCCATGAACCAGATCTCCCGCCTGTTGCCGGCGTCGAACGTCGTGCTGGACATGCAGGCATCGAGCAAGAAGCGAGTCTTCGAACAGGTCGGCCTGCTGTTCGAGAATCACCAGGCCATCGCCCGCGCCACCGTCTTCGACAGCCTGTTCGCGCGCGAGCGGCTGGGCTCGACCGGGCTGGGGCAGGGGGTGGCGATCCCGCACGGCCGCATCAAGGGACTGAAGGAGGCGACCGCCGCCTTCGTCCGGCTGGCCGAGCCGATCCCGTTCGATGCGCCGGACGGCCGCCCGGTCAGCATCCTCGTCGTGCTGCTGGTGCCCGAGCAGGCGACGCAGCAGCACCTGGACATCCTGTCCGAACTGGCGCAGATGCTCTCGGACCGCGGCTTCCGCGAGAGCCTGCTCGCCGCCACCGATCCGAGCGTCGCGCACACCCTGCTGGCGCAGTGGGAGCCGATGCGCCCGGCCGCCTGACCCGCCGCCGAGCCGCCGCCAGCGGCGCCGCCCGATGCCGACCCTGCAGACACTGTTCGACGACAACGAGCAGACGCTGAAGCTTGCCTGGATCGCCGGCCGCAGCGGCGGACTGCGGGCGCTGGCCGCCGCGACCAGCGCCGAAGTGCAGGCGGCCGACATCGTCGGCCACCTGAACCTCATTCACGCCGACCGCCTGCACGTGCTCGGCGCGCCCGAGGTCCGCTACCTGACGCACATGGACAGCGGCCGCCGCGCGCACTACGCGCACGACCTGATTGCCGGCGGCGCCCTCGGCCTGATCGTTGCCGAGGCACTGCAGCTGCCCGACGACATGGTCACCGTCGCCGAACAGGTCGGCCTTGCGATCTTCGGCTCTTCGCTGGCCGCCGGCCTGGTGATCGACCGCCTGCGCGTGTACCTCAACAAGACGCTGGCCGCCCACTGCACCATGCACGGCGTCTTCATGGACGTGCTCGGCATGGGCGTGCTGATCGCCGGCGAGTCGGGCGTCGGCAAGAGCGAACTGGGGCTGGAGCTGATCAGCCGCGGCCACGGTCTGGTGGCCGACGACGTGGTCGATCTTGCCCGCACCGAGCCCGACTCGATCGAAGGGCACTGCCCGCCGCTGCTGGCCAACCTGCTGGAAGTGCGCGGCCTCGGCCTGCTCGACATCAAGGCGATCTTCGGCGAGACGGCCGTGCGGCGGAAGATGAAGCTGCGGTTGATCGTCGAGCTGCGCCGCCAGGCCGCCGCCGCACTGATGGAGCGGCTGCCGCTGGCCGGCACCACCGAGGAGGTGCTCGGCCTGCAGATACACAAGGTGGTGATTCCGGTGGCCGCCGGCCGCAACCTGGCGGTGCTGCTGGAGGCGGCGGTGCGCAACACGATCCTCAAGCTGCGCGGCATAGACACAATGACGGAATTCATGCAACGGCAAAGGCAGGCGATCGACGGCGGATAAGTCGGTCGCCGCCGGTGCGCGGCGGTGCTCGAATGCCTCCCGGGACAGGCCGCAACGGTGCATCAAGGCCGGCGGCCCACCCGCAACCGACCCAGGAGACCGCAAATGTTCAAGACGCTGCTGATCACCGCTTTCCTTGCCCTGCCGTTCGCCGCCCATGCCGCCGAGGGGAAGAAACCGACCCCGCAGCAGGAGAAGATGGCCGCCTGCAGCAAGGAGGCATCGGCCAAGCAACTGAAGCGCGACGAGCGCAACCGGTTCATGTCCACCTGCCTGTCGGCGAAGACGGCGCCGGCCACCCAGCCGGCCAAGTGACCGACCCTGCCGGGCGGTGACGGCCGGCGGCCCCGCCTGCCGCGGCCAACCCGGTAGTCCGGGCGGCCGAGCAACGGAGCCGGTCCGATCCTCCCGACAGGCGGCACGAGGGGCGCGGTGATGCCGCGCCCCTTTTTGTTGTTCCGTCCTCGCGCGTGACAGAATCGTCCCGGCCCCGCCCTACCCTCCAGGAGTTGCTCGCCCGATGCGGCTGGTGCTGATCACCGGAATGTCCGGCTCCGGCAAGTCGGTCGCCCTGCGCCTGCTGGAGGACACCGGCTACTACTGCGTCGACAACCTGCCGCCGCGGTTCCTCGCCCAGGTGGCGTCCTACCTGGCCGACGCCGGGCAGGAGGAAGTGGCCGTGTCGGTCGACGCGCGCTCGGAGCTGTCCCTGGGCGGACTGCCGCAGATCATCGGCCACCTGCGCAACGCCGGCCACGACCTGCGCGTGCTCTTCCTGACGGCCTCGACCGAGGCGCTGGTGCACCGCTACTCGGAGACGCGGCGCCGGCACCCGCTGTCGGGGCGGCTGGCGATCGTCGAGCAGGGGCTGGAGCCGACCCTGGTCGAGTCGATCGAGGCCGAGCGCGAACTGCTCGCTCCGCTGGACAAGGCCGGCTACGTGGTCGACACCAGCGGGCTGGCGCCGGGCACGCTGCGCGAGTGGGTCCGCCAGTTCGCCGGCAGCGCGCCGGCGACGCTGACCCTCGCCTTCGAGTCGTTCGCCTTCAAGAACGGCGTGCCGGCCGCGACCGACCTGCTGTTCGACGTGCGCAACCTGCCAAACCCGTTCTACGAGCCGACGCTGCGGCCGCTGACCGGACTCGACCCGCCGGTGATCGACTTCCTGGCGCGGGCGCCGATCGTCGGCCAGATGATCGACGACATCGACCGTTTCATCGACAAGTGGCTGCCGAGCTACCACGCCGACAACCGGCACTACCTGACGGTGGCGATCGGCTGCACCGGCGGACAGCACCGCTCGCCCTACGTGGTCGAGCAGCTCGCCGGCCGCTTCTCGGCGCGCAGCAGGCAGCGGGTGCTGACCCGCCACCGCACCCTCGGCCGCTGATGCAGCTGCCGCTGTTTCCGCTAAGCACCGTTCTGTTTCCCGGCGGCGTGCTGCCGCTGCGCGTGTTCGAGGCGCGCTACATGGACATGGTGCGGCAGTGCATGAAGACGGACGCCCCGTTCGGCGTGGTACTGATCACCAAGGGCGGCGAAGTCGGCGCGCCGGCGGCGACCGAGGCGGTCGGCACGGTGGCCCGCATCGCCGCCTGGGACATGCCGCAGCTCGGCCTGCTGCACCTGCGCGCCATCGGCGGCGAGCGCTTCCGCATCGAACAGGCCGAGGTGCAGCCCGACGGCCTGCAGGTGGCGCGCGTGCAGCCGATCGCGCCGGACGACGATCCGCCGCTCGACGAGCAGTACCGGCCCTGCGCCGACCTGCTGCAGCGGGTGATCGACGACCTCGGCAGGCAGCGGGCCGAAGACGACGGCGAACCGCAGGACCCGGTCAACTCGATCCCCTTCGAAGCGCCGTACCGCTTCGACTCGAGCGTCTGGGTCGGCAACCGGCTGTGCGAGTTCCTGCCGATCCCGCTGCGTGCCCGGCAGAAGCTGATGGAGCTGCAGGACGCTGCGTCGCGGCTTCGGCTGGTGCAGCGCTTTCTCCTGCAGCACGGCGTGCTGAAATCGAACGAGTAAGACGGAAGCCCACCCCGTGCCACGCATCGAGTATCAGCCGGAGAACCTTGCCGAACCGGCGGCGCTGGTCGACGCGATCCGCGCCCGCCGCGGCGGGCGCCTGCTGCACCTCGACCGCATGCTGCTGCACAGCCCGCCGCTGGCCGCCGGCTGGAACGGCTACCTGAAGGCGGTGCGTACCGAACTCGCGCTCGATCCGCGGCTGCGCGAGCTGGCGATGTGCGCGGTCGCCTCGCTCAATGGGGCGCACTACGAGTTTCACCACCACGCGCCGGAGTTCCTGCGCGCCGGCGGCACCGCGCCGCAGGTCGATGCGCTGCGCGAGCCCGAGCGGGCAGTTCAGGAGGCGGGCCTGTTCGACGACACCGCGCTGGCGGCGCTGCGGTTGACGATCGAGATGACGCGCCAGGTGGCCGTCGCCGACGGCACTTTCGCGGCTGTGCACAGCGCGCTCGGCGACCGCCGGACCGTCGAGCTGGTCGGCGTGATTGCGACCTACAACATGGTTTCGCGGTTCCTCGTCGCGCTGGGCGTCGAGCCCGAGCCGGCGGGCTGACTGCGCTCAGGCCGGCCGGCGGCGGGGCCCGGTCGGCGGCCGGCCGGCGGGCTGCTTCGCCGAAGGGTCGATCTCGCGCAGCAGGGCGAGGATCGGCGCCGGCAGCGGCGCCGAGTCGATGCCGGCCAGCGGCAGCCAGGCCAGGTCGTCCTCGCGCACCGTCGGCCGCGGCGAGCGCACGTCGAGGCGCCGCGGCATCAGCGTCAGGGTGAAGTGGGTGAACTCGTGCCGGCGCGGCGGCAGCGCCCGCAGCAGCGGCCGGGCGTCGATCTCGCCGGCCGCGCGGCGCAGCGCAGCGGCCGAATCGAACTGCGGCAGTGCATAGAGCCCGCCCCAGACGCCGGCCGGCGCCCGCCGCTGCAGCAGCACGCTGCCCTCGTGCAGGGCGAGCAGCGCCCAGGCGCGCCTGGACGGCCTCTCGCGGGGCCGACGCGCGGCGGGGAACTGCTCGACGCGGCCGGCGGCGTGCGCGGCGCAGGTGCGCGCCAGCGGACAGGCGTCGCACTTCGGCGCCCGCCGCGTGCACACCGCCGCGCCGAGATCCATCAGCCCCTGGGTGTAGGCCGGCATGTCGGCCGCCGCCGGCAGCAGCGACGCCGCCTTGTCCCACAGCAGGCGCTCGACCGCGGCCGACGAGACGTCGCCTTCCACCGCGAAGTGCCGGGCCAGCACCCGCTTCACGTTGCCGTCGAGGATGGGTTCGCGCGCGCCGGCGCAGAACGCGGCGATCGCCGCCGTCGTCGAGCGGCCGATCCCCGGCAACTGCGCCAGCACCCGCGCATCGAGCGGGAAGCGGCCGGCAAAGCGCTCGGTCACCTGCTTCGCGCAGGCGTGCAGGTTGCGCGCGCGGGCGTAATAGCCGAGCCCGGCCCAAAGCGACAGCACGTCGAGCAGCGGCGCCGCAGCCAGCGCCGCGACGTCCGGGAAGCGCTCGACAAAGCGCGTGTAGTAGGGAATGACGGTGGCGACCTGCGTCTGCTGCAGCATCACCTCCGACAGCCAGACAAGGTACGGGTCACGGGTCCTCTGCCACGGCAGGTCATGCCGCCCGCTCCTCGCCTGCCAGGCGACCAGCCGCGCCGCGAAGGCGCGGCCGCCGCTACGCGCTGACACGCTGCCCGACGAGCCCGAGTTCCTCGGCACTGATCAGCACCGTTTCGCCGGCGGCTTGCGCGCCCGCGGCGGCGCCGGCAGGCTGCAGTTCGGCGCCACTGCCCAGCGCCCGTGCCCGCTCCAGGTGGAGCTTCAGTGCCGAGATCTTCTGCTGCACCGTTCGCAGCGCATCGCCGAGTTCGCCGATGCGGCCCTCGAGCGAATCCTGGGCATCGCGGATCTTCTGCACGGACTCGGCGCGCCGGATCAGCGCCGCGCGCTGCTCGCGCACCTGCGCCTCGACCGGCGGCAGCAGCGAGCCGATCCAGGCCTCGACGTCGCGCTCGGCGGCGACGAAGATGTCGCGCGACTTGGCCACCACGGACTCGAGGAACCGCTCGATCAGGGCCCATCTGCCCTTGGTCAGGACGTCGAAGGCGCCAAACTGCAGCTGCGCCGCCTGCTGCAGGCGGTCGACTTCGGCGAGATACGAGTCGATCGAGAAGGTCATCGGCGCCGGCAGGCTCCAGCCTAGGTCCTGGGCGAAGTTGCCGTGCACGCCGACCATCATCTTCTCCATCTCGGCGATGCGTGCGTTGGCCTGCCGGACGGCGCCGCGCAAACCGTCGAAATACTCGCCGACGATGGGCGCGAACGCGGTGGGCAGCCAGGCCCTGTGCATCCGCTCGCGGGCGTTGGCGGCAGCCTCGCGCAGCGCGTCGCGCTTGAGCGGCTGCAGCGCCTGCACTGCGATCTTGTTGAGCACGAACCGGGTCGCCACCACCCTGCGCGCCACCTTTTCGAACTCCGCCGCCTCCCGCTGCGCCCGCTGCAGCATGCGCTCGACCGAGCCCTGGTTCTTGCCCTGCAGCGAGCGCATCTCGAACAACTGCTCGACCAGGCCGCGCTCGCGCACCGCCAGCGTCTGCCGCACCTCCTCGCCGACGCGCTCGATCATCGACAGCGCCTGCGAGCGGACGATGTTCCGTTTCGCCGGCAGCAGCACGTTCGCCAGCGCGCTCTCCAGCACCGGCAGGCGGCTGGCCTCCAGAAGCTCCTCGTCGTGCTGCAGCTTGGCCACCAACCCCTTCTGCGCCGACACGGCGAAGATGCGGCTGCGGTCCAGTCCCAGCCGCTTGCCGACCAGGGCGACCTGCCGCTGAACCTCGGCGTCGATCTCAGCCGTCGTCTTCAGGCCGTCCCACAGCCCGTCGATCTTGTTCAGTACGGCGATGTGCTGCTCGGTGGCGCCGGAGTCGCGCACGACGTGGCGCCACATGTCGAGGTCGCTCTTGGTCAGCCCGGTGTCGGCCGCCAGCACGAACAGCACCGCGTGCGCGCTCGGCACCAGCGACAGCGTCAGTTCCGGCTCGGCGCCGATGGCGTTCAGCCCCGGCGTGTCGAGCACCACCAGCCCCTGCTTCAGCAGGGGGTGCGGGAAATTGATCACCGCGTGGCGCCAGCGGGAGATCTCGACGTTGCCGTCGCCGTCGACGCCCGCCCGGTGATCCGGATCGTCGGGGTCGAACAGTCCGTAGGTCCGCGCCTCCTCCGCCGGCACGCGGATCGTCTCGGAGACCAGCTTGAACGCCTGCAGCATGCCGTCGGCCGACTCGGCGTCGACCGTGAAGGTCTGCCACTCGGCGGAGCCACGGCGCAGCTCGGCCGTGCTACCTGACCGGGCCCGCGTCTGGATCGGCAGCGCGCGGATGCACGGCGGCAGCGACTCGTCGTGCATCAGCTCGGTGGGGCACATCGTCGTGCGCCCCGCCGAAGTCGGCAGGATGCGCCGGCCGCAGTCGGCGAAGAAAATGGCGTTGATCAGTTCCGACTTGCCGCGCGAGAACTCGGCGACCACGGCGACCACCAGCTTGTCCTCGGTCAGCCGGTCGATCGCCGCGCCGATCCGCCGCGCGGCGTCGGCGTCGAGCAGCTTGTTTTCCTGCAGCCAGCGGCGCAACTGGACGATGACCTGCGCCAGAGCGTCACGCCATGCGCCGTACTGCTCGAACGAGCCGGCGAGTTCGGCCATTTGTCGGTCGGATTTCAAGCCAACGAATCGATGCGGCCGGGTGAGCCGGGCCGCGGCGCAGGGGCGAACTCAATCTATCACGGCCCTTTCGGCGGCCGCCCGCCGGCGCCGATCAGCGGCGCTGGCAGCGCGGACAGAAGTAGGTCGCCCTTGCCGACTGAACGATGCGCCGGATTCGCGCCTCGCCGCAGCGAAGACAGACTAATCCGTTCCGCTCATAGACCCGCGCCGCGAGGGTGAAATAGCCGCTGCGCCCGTCGGCGCCGACGAAGTCGCGCAGGCTGCTGCCGCCGGCCTCGATCGCCCGCGCCAGCACGGCGCGGATGGCCGCCGCCAGCCGATCGCAGCGCGGCCGCGACAGCCGCGCCGCCGTCGTGCGCGGATCGATTGCGGCCTCGAACAGCGACTCGGAAGCGTAGATGTTGCCGACGCCGACGACGATGTCGCCGGCCAGCAGCACCTGCTTTATCGGACCGCGCCGCGCGCGCGTGCGCTGGTGAAGGAACCCGCCGTCGAAGCGCGGGTCGAACGGTTCGATGCCCAGGTGCGCCAGCAACGCGCTTCGTCGCAGCGCCTGCTCGCCGCCACGCTGCCAGAGTAGCGCGCCGAAACGTCGCGGATCGGTCAGGCGCAGCACCCACACGCCGTGCGGCTGCTCGACCGTCAGGTCGACATGGTCATGTCGGCCTGCCGGCGGTGCGCTGCCGGGATGGAGCCGCCACGAACCCGACATGCCGAGGTGCGAGATCAGCGTGCCGTGCTCGAATCGCCATAGCAGGTACTTGCCGCGCCGCTCGAGGCTCAGCACTCGCCGACCGGCGATCTGCCGGGCAAGGCCGCCGGGCACCGGCCAGCGCAGTCGCCGCTCGCGCACGAGCAGGTCGCGAACCACGCCGCCCTCGACCGCCGGCGCCAGCGCGCGGCGCGTCACCTCGACTTCCGGCAGTTCGGGCATCGGGCAGCGGGATAAGATCGCCAGCTTGAGGTCGCCGCAGCGGGTCGGCGACCGGAATGCGGATTGTTCTCGATGAATGGTTGTTCGCCTTCGGCCGCCGCCGCAGCTTCTCGCGCTGCGCTGACCGGCCTGCTGGCACTGGCGATTCTAGGCGGCGCCTCCGATCTGCGGGCTGCGACCGAAGCGGCGCAGGCCGGCCGCGGCGTCGAGTCCAATGCCGCAGCCGGACTGCCCGATGTCGACCTGACCGGCGCGCTGCTCTACCAGATCATGGCCGCCGAACTTGCCTTGCAGCGGGGCGAAGCAGGGGCGGCGTTCGCGACCTATCTGTCGGTGGCCCGGCAGACGCGCGACGCGCGCATCGCGCGACGGGCCGCCGAGATCGCGGTGGCCGGGCGTGCCGGCCCGCAGGCGCTCGAGGCCACCGCGCTGTGGCGCGAACTGGCACCGGAGTCGCGCGAAGCACGGCAGGCGCACGCCCTGCTGCTGGCCGGCAGCGGGCGGCTGAGCGAGGCCGAGCCGCTGTTCGCCGCCGGTCTGCGCGACTCCCAGCAGCCGGCCGCCGAACTGGCCCAGATCCAGCGGGCACTGGCCCGGGTGGACGACCGCGCTGCCGCCTTCGCCACCGTCGAGCGGCTGGCCGGGCCGCTGCTGGCGCAGCCGGCCCTCGCTGCGGACGTCCAGATGACGCTGGCGGCCGCCGCCTACCAGGCGGGCCTTCAGGAACGGGCCGTGCAGGCCGCCAGCGAAGCGCTCGCCCTGCGGCCCGACGACCAGCGGACCGTGCTCGCGGTGGCGCAGCTTCTTGCGCGCCCGCAGGGCAAGGACGACCCCGCCGGCCGCGCTCAGGCGCTGAAGCTGCTTGCCGAGTCGCTGGCGCGCGAGCCGCGGGCGCTCGACGTCAGGCTTACCTATGCGCGCCTGCTGCTTGCCGACGGGCAGCGCGCGGCCGCGGTGACGCAGTTCGAGCAGGCGCTGGTGCAGGATGCCGAGAACCCCGATGCGCTGTTCGCGCTCGGCGTGCTGGCGCTCGACGACCGGCCGCCGCGCAAGCGCTCGCGAGGCTATTTCGAGGCCTACCTGCAGGTGCTGGAGAAGACGGCCAGCACGGCGCACGATCCCGACCCCGCCTACCTGAACCTCGCGCGCATCGCCGAGGACGAGCGCCGCTTCGACGAGGCGCTGAAGTGGCTGGCGCAGGTCGACGACGGGCCGCAGGCGTTCGGCGCGCGGCTTCGGCAGGCGATCGTGCTGGCCAAGATGCAGCGCCTCGATGAGGCGCGCAAGCTGATCGCCGACACCCCGCCGGAGAGCGACGAGCAACGACAGCAGCTGACGCTGGCCGATGCGCAGGTCCTGCGCGAGGCGCGCCGCTTCGAGGAGTCGTACCAACTGCTCGCCAGGGCGCTGGAGCGCTCGCCCGAGGACACCGCGCTGCTGTACGACGCCGCGATGGCCGCCGAGCGGGTCGACCGCGTCGACGAGATGGAACGCCTGCTGCGGCGGCTGATGCAGCTGAAGCCGGACGACCCGCACGCCTACAACGCGCTCGGTTACACCTTCGCCGACCGCAACCAGCGCCTGCCGGAGGCTTACGAGCTGGTCGACCGCGCGCTGAAGCTGGCCCCCGAGGACGCGCACATCATCGACTCGCTGGGCTGGGTGTACTTCCGCATGGGCAACTTCGCCAAGGCGCGCGAATTGCTCGAGCGCGCCTTCGCGCTGCGCCCGGAGGCCGAGATCGGCGCCCACCTGGGCGAGGTGCTGTGGGCGATGGGCGAGCGCGATGCGGCGCGCCGGATCTGGCGCCAGGTCCGCGCCGACGAGCCGGACAACGAGACGCTCAGCGCCACGCTGGCCCGGCTGCAGGTCCGGCTCTAGCCCGTCGCCGCTGCCGGACCGGCCGACATCGATGGCATCGGCATCGCGCAAGCCCGCATGGGGCAGGCGGCGGCTGGCGCTAGCCGTGGCGGCGCTGGCCTTCGGCGGCGGCTGCACGAGCTTCGCGCCGGTCCAGCCGGCGCCGCAGGTCTACACCGGTCGCTTCAGCGCCAGCATCAGCCGCGAAGAACGACGCGAAGCGGTGTCGGGTCGCTTCACGCTGGCGTCGTCGCCGGGGCGGACCACGCTCGATCTCGCCTCGCCGCTGGGCAACACGCTCGCCCGGCTGGAGGCCGTCGGCGGCCGCGCGACGCTGACCGCGCCGCAGGCCGACGGGACCCTGGCCACCTGGCAGGGCGAAAGCCCGGAGGCGCTGGCCGAATCGGTGCTGGGCTACCGCCTGCCGGTCTCCGGGCTGGCCGACTGGATCGCCGGCCGCGCCGCCCCCGGACGCCCCGCCCGAGTCTTTCCGCAGGCCGGCCCGACGCAGCGCATCGAGCAGGACGGCTGGGTGGTCGAGATAGACGAGCGCTTCGAGGAAGGCGGCGCGCCGCGCCGCCTGTCGTTCGATCGAGATGCCGGCGGGCCTGCCGCCCCCTCGATCCGGCTGCGACTGGTGCTCGACGGCTCCGGCGGTACGCCGGGCGAATCGGAGCGGTCCCGACCATGAGCGCGCTGGGCCGTCCCAAGCGCGATTCATTCGAGCGCAGCGAGAATGCTTGCCTGATCAGCGCGCCGGGCCGTCCCAAGCGCGAATCATTCGAGCGCAGCGAGAAGGTAGCCCGATGAGCCGCCTGTTCCTCGGCCTGCCCGCGCCGGCCAAGCTGAACCTGTTCCTGCACGTGACCGGTCGCCGCGCCGACGGCTATCACGAGTTGCAGAGCCTGATGGTGCCGATCGCGCTGGCGGACACGCTCGACTTCGAACTGCGCAACGACGGCCGAATCGTCCGCAGCGGCGACCTGATCGGATCGCCGGAGAACGACCTGTGCGTCCGCGCGGCGAAGCTGCTGCAGCAGGAAAGCGGCACCTCCCTCGGCGTCGACCTCGGGGTCGAGAAACGAATCCCGGCGGGCAGCGGCATGGGCGGCGGCTCGTCCGACGCCGCGACCACCATGCTGGCGCTGAACCGGCTCTGGGGGCTCGGCTGGCCGCGCCACCGGCTGGCCGCGCTCGCCCTTCGACTCGGCGCCGACGTGCCGTTCTTCCTCGGCACCGGTCCAGCGCTGGCCGAAGGCATCGGCGAGCGGCTGACGCCGCTTGCCTCACGGCCGCTATGGTTCGCCGTGATCTACCCGCAAGTCTCTGTTTCCACAGCAGAAATCTTCGCGGCAGCCGAATTGACACGGTCGACCAAAGCGCTGACAATCGCGGACTTTTCTGCGTTGCAGGATAATGCGGCCGGCGGCGGTAATTCGGCACTGGCCGGGCTGTTCGGCGCCAACGATCTCGAGCCGGTCGTGCGCCGCCGTTATCCGGCCGTCGATGCCGCCATCGAACACCTGGCCCGCTTCGGACCGGCGAGGATGACCGGTTCGGGCTCGGCGGTGTTTGCGGTGCTGCCGTCCGAGGGCGCAGCGCAGGAAGCGGTTGGTGGACTGCCGGCGGGCTGGCAGGGCTGGGCAGTCGAGGGCCTTGCCGAGCATCCGCTGGCGCAGTGGTGAGGGATAAGAAAGCCGTCCGATGCGCGAGCGTCGGGCGCAGGCGCAGAGGTTTCGCGCTGGGGAGTCGCCAAGCTGGTTAAGGCACCGGATTTTGATTCCGGCATTCGAGGGTTCGAATCCTTCCTCCCCAGCCATCCGAACACGATCGCCGGGAGCCGCGCCTACCAGGGCGCCTCCCGGCGATTCGGTTCTGAATCCTGCGCAACGCATCGGGCAGTCGCCACGGGGCGGCGCGAGCGGGATTGAGGACAGCGGCGGCCGCATCCGCGGAGCCGGGTAGATGAAGCCATTCGAGGGCCGGAACATGGGACCGACGGTGCCTGAGAACCTGATGGTCTTTTCGGGGAACGCCAACCCGAAACTGGCCCTCGCGGTCGTGCAGCACCTGAACCTGCCGCTCGGCCGCGTCCAGGTCTCGCGCTTCTCCGACGGCGAAGTGATGGTCGAGATCAACGAGAACGTCCGCGGCAAGGACGTCTTCGTGCTGCAGTCGACCTGCGCGCCGACCAACGACAACCTGATGGAACTGATGATCATGGTCGACGCGTTCAAGCGCGCGTCGGCCGGGCGCATCACGGCGGCGATTCCCTACTTCGGCTACGCGCGGCAGGACCGGCGGCCGCGCTCGGCGCGGGTGGCGATCAGCGCCAAGGTGGTGGCCAACATGCTGCAGGCGGTCGGCGTGCACCGCGTGCTGACCATGGACCTGCACGCCGACCAGATCCAGGGCTTCTTCGACATCCCGGTCGACAACATCTACGCCAGCCCGATCCTGCTCGGCGACCTCTGGAAGCACAACTACGAGAACCTCGTCGTGGTCTCGCCCGACGTCGGCGGCGTGGTGCGGGCCCGTGCGCTGGCCAAGCGCATCGAGGCCGACCTGGCGATCATCGACAAGCGGCGGCCGCGCGCCAACGTCGCCGAGGTGATGCACATCATCGGCGAGGTCGACGGCCGCACCTGCGTGATCATGGACGACATGGTTGACACCGCCAACACGCTGTGCCAGGCCGCCTCCGCCCTGCGCGAGCACGGCGCGGTCAAGGTGATGGCGTACTGCACGCACCCGGTGCTGTCGGGCCGTGCGGTGGAGCGAATCAACGGCTCGGTGCTCGACGAGGTCGTGGTCACCGACACCATCCCGCTCGCCGACCAGGCGGCGGTCAGCCCGAAGATCCGGCAGCTGTCCTGCGCGGCGCTGCTGGCGGAGACGATTTCGCGCATTTCGCGCGAGGACTCGGTGAGCAGCCTGTTCATCGAGTGACAACGCCTGCCGTGGCTGGTCGCGGCCCGCAGGTCAATCCGGAGAGAGCAATGAAAGTCGTAGCAACCACGAGAAAAGCGCAAGGCACGAGTGCGAGCCGCCGCCTGCGCCATGACAACAAGGTGCCCGGGGTGCTGTACGGCGGCGACGCGCCGCCGACCGCCATCGAGGTCGACCACAACCCGCTGTTCCATTCGCTGCGCCGGGAGAAGTTCCACGCCTCGATCCTCGAGATGGAGATCGACGGCAGGAGCGAGCAGGTGCTGCTGCGGGACTTCCAGATGCACCCGTACCGGCCGCTGGTGATGCACGTCGACTTCCAGCGCAT
>JBHJND010000283.1:0-1799 GCA_048497655.1 Caballeronia novacaledonica | reverse complement strand
GCCGGCCGGCCGCCGTTCCTCAGAGCGGCCGGTCGAAGAAGGCGAGCAGCGCGTCTTCGCCCATCGAGCGCGCGTCGGCCAGTTCGCCGCCCGAGGTGACGAACGACGCGCTCCCGTCCGCCGCCAGCACGGCCACGGTCGGGATGCCCTTCTTCAGCGGCACGCCGTAGCGCTGCGCGATGTCGACGTTCCTGTCGAAGCGCCCGACGTCGACCTTGACGACCACGAAGCGGCCGTCGAGCAGCGCCTTCAGCCGCCCCTGCTTCATGCTCGTGTCGAGCACGCGGCAGTCACCGCACCAGTTGGCGCCGAACACGACCAGCACCCGCTTGCCGGCCGCCGCAGCCTGCGCCCGCGCCCGCTCGATGTCGGCACCGGCATCGGCGGACTCGTCGTAACCGCGCCAGTTGCCGGCGGGTGCCGGCGCCGGCGCCTGCGCGCCCGCGTTCAGTGCCGCGGCCAGCAGGGCGGCGGCAAGCCAGTTCCCGTTCACTTGCGGTTCTCCCTTCGCGCGGCTGCCCGCGCCGCGTCGTTCAGCCGCCGCAGTTCCTCGATCCGTTCGCCGATGCGCGACTCCAGCCCGCGCTCGGTCGGCCGGTACCAGCGCTGCGGCGCCATGCCTTCGGGAAAGTACGTCTCGCCCGCGGCGAAGCCGCCGGCCTCGTCGTGCGCGTAGCGGTAGCCGGTGCCGTAGCCGAGTTCCTTCATCAGCCTGGTCGGCGCGTTGCGCAGGTGCAGCGGCACCGGCCGCGAGCCGTCGGACTGCACGAAGGCGCGCACCGCGCCATAGGCCTCGTAGGCGGCGTTGGACTTCGCCGCCACCGCGAGGTAGACGATCGCCTCGGCCAGCGCCAGCTCGCCTTCCGGCGAACCGAGCCGCTCGAAGGCCTCGGCGGCGTCCAGCGCGATGCGCAGGGCGCGCGGATCGGCCAGGCCGATGTCCTCGGAGGCCATGCGGATGGCGCGGCGGGCGATGTAGCGCGGGTCGGTGCCGCCGTCGAGCATGCGCGCCATCCAGTACAGGGCCGCGTCGGGATCGGAGCCGCGCACCGACTTGTGCAGCGCCGAGATCTGGTCGTAGAAGCTCTCGCCGCCCTTGTCGAAGCGGCGCAGCGTCGCCGGCAGCGTGGCGCGCAGGAAGTCGGCATCGACCGCTGCGCACTGCTGCTGCCGCACGGTGGCGAGCAGGATCTCCAGCGTGTTGAGCAGGCGGCGCGCGTCGCCGTCGGCCAGTTCGACCAGCATGTCGCGCGCCGGCGGATCGATCTGCACGTCGGCCGCCGCCGCCTGCCTGCCGCGTTCGAGCAGCAGCCCCAGTTCGTCGGGCGCCAGCGGCTGCAGCACGTAGACGGCGGCGCGCGACAGCAGCGCGCCGACCACCTCGAACGACGGGTTCTCGGTGGTGGCGCCGACGAAGACGAACAGCCCCGACTCGACGTGCGGCAGGAAGGCGTCCTGCTGCGCCTTGTTGAAGCGGTGGACCTCGTCGACGAACACCAGCGTCGGCCGTCCGCCGGCGGCGCGCGAGCCCTGCGCCCGCTCGACCGCCTCGCGGATGTCCTTCACTCCGCCCAGCACGGCCGAGATGGCAATGAACTCCAGGCCGAAGGCATCGGCCATCAGCCGCGCCAGCGTCGTCTTGCCCGTGCCCGGCGGCCCGTAGAAGATCAGCGACTGAATGCGGTCGGCCTCGATGGCGCGACGCAGGAGCTGTCCGGGTGCGAGGATGTGCTGCTGGCCGACAAACTCGGCGAGTGACCGCGGGCGCAAGCGTGCTGCCAGCGGCGCGGCCGGGTTGT
>JBHJND010000282.1:0-3064 GCA_048497655.1 Caballeronia novacaledonica | reverse complement strand
GCAGGAACGCCGACTTCACCCCGGTCTGAGCGCCGGGCTGCGCGGCGAACCAGGCCGCGACGTTGGCGATCTCGTCGGCGCTCAACTGCGCGGCGATCGCATTCATCACGGGGTTCTTGCGCGTGCCGTCCTTCAGCGCCTTCAGCTGGGCGGCGAGGTAACCCTCCCGCTGCGCAGCGAGGTTCGGGATGGTGTCGCTGACGCTGACGCCATTGGCGCCGTGGCAGGCCGCGCACACGGTGGCCGCCTTCGCCTTGCCGGCCTCGAGGTCGGCCGCCAGGACCGGTGTCACGCCGGCGATCGCAATCGCCATGCAGAGCGTCTTCTTCACCGGATGCCTCCCTCGTTCGTCAGGTGTGCAGCGGCAGCTACCGTAGTACAAAAGCGCCGCTGCCGTCGAGCCGGCGGCGGCGGTTGCCGTTACGCTCCGAGCCGGCAGCACCTGGCGTGACCGCCCGATCTCGCCCACGCGGAAGAACAACGAATGAGCAAGCTCTCAGCGATCGCGCCGACGCAGTCCGAAGGCGACGTCAACCTCTCGTCGCGCCGGCGGCGCTGGCAGGCCGAGAACCTCGACGACGCCGCGCGGGCGCTGCTGGCGCGCGACAGCGACGCCTTCCTGCACCAGTCGGTGTCGACGCCGTGCCTGAACGCGATCCGCCGCGCCGAGGGCATCTGGATCGAGGACGTCGCCGGCCGGCGCTACATGGACTTCCACGGCAACAACGTCCATCACGTCGGCTACGCGCACCCGCACGTGATCGCGGCGATCAGGCAGCAGCTCGACGAGCTTTCCTTCGCGCCGCGCCGCTACGCCAGCGAGGCGGCGGTCGAACTGGCGGAGGCGCTCGGCGCGCGCTTCAGGGCCATGACCGGCGTAGCCGGCAAGGTGCTGTTCACCACCGGCGGCAGCGATGCGGTCGAGGTCGCGATCAAGCTCGCCCGCGCCGCCACCGGCCGCTTCAAGACGCTGAGCTTCTGGGACGCGTTCCACGGCGCCGGGCTCGGCGCCTCGAGCGTCGGCGGCGAGTCGCTGTTCCGCTCCGGGCGCGTCGGCCCGCTGCTGCCCGGCACCGAGCACGTGGCGCCGTTCGGCTGCTACCGCTGCGCCTACGGCCACCCGGTCGACGCCGACGGCAATCCGCATCTCGACCGCTGCCGGCTGGCCTGCGCGGCGATGGTGAAGTACGTGCTCGAGCGCGAGGGCGACGTGGCGGCGGTGATTGCCGAGCCGGCGCGCGCGGTGCCCTTCGTGCCGCCGCCCGGCTACTGGCAGGCGGTGCGCGAGGCCTGCCACGCGCACGGCACGCTGCTGGTGTTCGACGAGATCCCGACCGGGCTCGGCAAGACCGGCCGCTTCTTCGCCGCCGAGCACGACGATGCGGCGCCGGACATCGTCGTGCTGGGCAAGGCGCTCGGCGGCGGCGTGCTGCCGATCGCCGCCTGCATCGCCCGCGACGGGCCGCCGCGCGGCGCGCACGGCGAGCGCCTGCCGCCGACCCTCGACGTCGCCGGCGAGTACGCCTACGGCCACTACACGCACGAGAAGAACCCGGTCACCGCGCGGGCGGCGCTGGCCACGCTGGAGGTGATCGAGCGCGAGGGCCTGGTGGAGAACGCCGCGCGCGTCGGCAGCCACGCGCTGGCGCGCATGGTCGAGATGAAGAGGCGCCATCGGCTGATCGGCGACGTGCGCGGCCGCGGCTTGCTGCTCGGCATCGAGCTGGTCGCCGACCGCGAGGCGAAGACGCCGGCCGGCGACGCCGCCGAGAGCGTGCTGTACCGCGCGCTGTCGCGCGGCCTGTCGTTCAAGACCACCATGGGCAACGTGCTGACGCTCACCCCGCCGCTGGTCACCACCCGCGAGCAGATGGACCGGGCGCTCGACATCCTCGACGAGTGCCTGGCCGATGAGGCGCGCGCATGAAAGCGGTGCGCACCGATGCCGAGCTGGAGTGCCCGCACCTGGACGCCGGACTGCGTGCGCGGGGCATCGACCTGGTGCTGCTGTCCGAAGGCGTGGCCGAGGGCGAACTGGCGCGTGAAGCGGCCGACGCCGACGTCCTGCTGATGTGCTACACGCCGGTGACCGCGCGGGTGATCGAGTCGGCATCGCGCCTGCGCGGCATCGTCAAGTACGGCGTCGGCATCGACGCGATCGACATCGACGCCGCCAAGGCGCGCCGCATCCCGGTCGTCAACGTGCCCGAGTACGCCGAGCGCACGGTGGCCGAGGGCGCCTTCCTGCTGCTGCTGGCGCTGGCGAAGAAGCTGGCGCCGATGCACGAGGCGATGCGGCGCGACGGCTGGATCTGGCCGAGCGCACCCTGGCTGGGCGCCGACGTCGCCGGCAAGACGCTGGGGCTGGTCGGCGTCGGCCGCATCGGTCGCAGCATGGCGCAGATGGCCGGCGCCGGCTTCGGCGCACGCGTGCTCGGCTACGACCCGCACGTCGGCGCCGTCGAGATGCGCGCCGCCGGGGTGGAAAAGCGCGACCGCCTGCACGAGATGCTGGCCGAGAGCGACTTCGTCTCGCTGCACTGCGTGCTCGACGCGACCACCCGCGGCCTGCTCGGCGAGGCCGAGTTCGCCGCCATGAAACCGGGCGCGCTCCTGGTCAACGTGTCGCGCGGGGCGCTGATCGACGAGCAAGCGCTGCTGCGCGCCCTGCGCAGCGGCCGCCTCGGCGGCGCCGGGCTCGACGTCTTCGCCGACGAGCCGCTGGCGCGCACCGGCCACCCGCTCAGTCCGCTGTTCGACATGGATAACGTGATCCTGACGCCGCACCTGACCTTCTTCACCCGCGAGGCGATGCAGCGGCTGGAGGAGGAGACCCTGCAGCGCTGCGACGAGCTGCTGGCGGGCGGCCCGGTGCGGGTGAAGTCGCGCGACCCGCGCCTGACCTCGCAGCGGCAGGGCGTGCGCTTCGACTGACGCCGCCCCCGGGGCCGGCGACCGAACCTCCGCGGAGACCAGAATGCTTGCCAGCATCGCCTCGATCTGCGCCGGCGCCTCGGCCGGCGCCCTGCTGCGCTGGCTGCTCAGCGCCTCGCTCAACGCGCTG
>JBHJND010000281.1:0-13784 GCA_048497655.1 Caballeronia novacaledonica | reverse complement strand
CCGAGCGGCCAGTTCAGCGTGTTGAGGAACTCGTCGTAGGCGGCGGTGGCGATCACCTTCAGCCGCCGGCCGCCGATGATCGCCGGCGTGGCGAAGGCGCTCGCCGCCAGCGCGAAGACCATCACGCTGCCGGACAGTATCCCGGGCATCGCCAGCGGCACGATCACCCGCCGCACGACGGTGGGCTGGCCGGCGCCGAGCGACACCGCGGCGCGCTCGACCGCCGGGTCGATCCGCTGCAGCGAGGCCCACACCGAGATGACGACGAACGGCACCAGCACGTGGGTCAGCGCGACCACCACGCCGGTCACCGAGTACATGAAGGCGATCGGCTCGGCGATCAGCCCGAGGGCCAACAGCGCCTTGTTGGCGAGCCCGGTGGAGCCGAACAGCAGCGCCCAGCCGAGCGTGCGCACGACCACCGAGATCAGCAGCGGGCCGAGCACCACCAGCAGGAAGATGCTCTTCCACGGGTTGGCCATCCGGTGCAGCACGATCGCCTCGAAGGTGCCGAGCACGGCGCACAGCGCGGTGACGACCAGGGCGATCCAGAAGGTGCGGCCGAACACTTCCCAGTAGTAGCCGTCGGTGAAGATCTCGCGGTAGTTCTTCAGCGTGATGCCCGGCTGGATGCCGCCGTAGAACTCGAAGTTCTGGAAGCTGATCAGCGCGATCGAGGCGATCGGCACCACCAGGAACAGCGCGTAGACGGCGAGCGCCGGCGCCGACAGCCAGTACGCGGCGGCGCGGCGGCGGACGGCGGACATCGCGGCCTACCCGGCCCGGTTGCCGGCGGCGACCGCGCGCATCGCGTCGGCGCGCCAAACCAGGTGCACCTCGTCGCCCTCGACCGGGCAGGCGCCGCCGTCGTTCTGGCGGATCACCAGCGCGTCGCCGAGCGGCGTGGCCAGCTGGTACAGCCAGTGGTTGCCCTGGAAAACGCGATTGGTCACGCGTGCCGCCAGCGCGCCCGCCCCCGGCTCGCCGAAGGAGATCTTCTCCGGCCGCACCAGGATGCGGTCGCCGGCGCGCACGCCGGCCGAGTCGCCGACGGGCAGCGGCAGGGCTAGCGGGCCGACGGCGAGGCCGGCGGCGTCGACGCGGTCGACCGTGAACAGGTTGGCCTTGCCGAGGAAGTCGCAGACGAAGCCGGTGCGCGGGTGCTCGTAGGCGGCCAGCGGGCTGTCCTCCTGCTCGATGCGGCCGTGGTTCATCACCACCACGCGGTCGGAAAGCGCCAGCGCCTCGGCCTGGTCGTGCGTGACCATCAGCGTGGTGATGCCGACCGCGCGCTGGATGCGGCGCAACTCGACCTGCATCTCCTCGCGCAGCTTGGCGTCGAGGTTCGACAGCGGCTCGTCGAGCAGCAGCAGGCCGGGCCGGATCACCAGCGCGCGGGCCAGCGCCACCCGCTGCTGCTGGCCGCCGGAGAGCTGCGCCGGGTGGCGCTCGGCGAAGCCCGACAGGCCGACCAGTGCCAGCGTCTCCGCCACCCGCTGCTGCCTCTCGGTCCTGCCGACGCTGCGCATCTCCAGCCCGAAGGCGACGTTCTCGGCCACCGTCATGTGCGGGAACAGCGCGTAGTTCTGGAAGACGATGCCCAGCCCCCGCTTTGCCGCCGGCACGGCGAGCAGGTCGCGCCCCTCGAGCGTGATGCGGCCCGCGGTCGGCTCGACGAAGCCGGCGATCATCTGCAGCGTGGTCGTCTTGCCGCAGCCGGAGGGGCCGAGCAGCGAGACGAACTCGCCCTTGGCGACGGCGAGCGACATGCCGTCGACGGCGGCGTGCTCGCCGTAGCGCTTGGTCAGCGCTTCGAGTTCAAGGAAGCTCATTGGCCGAGCGTCAGAAGTCGTGAAGAAATCGTCGCGAGCGCCACGAGGTTGCGCCGAGGAGCGCAGACGTACAGAGTCGTACGTTGAGCACCGCAGGCGCAAGATCGGGGCGCGCAGTAGATTTATTCACGACTTCTCAGCGCTCGATCTCGCGCGTGAAGCGGTTGTTCCACGCGGTGCGGTTGGCGTTGACGGTGTCCCAGTCGGTGGTCAGCAGCTTGCCGACCGCCTCGCCGTAGGGCAGGCCTTTCTGCAACTCGGGCGGCAGTTGCGTCTTGCGATGCACCGGCCCGGCGCCGGAACCCTTGGCGAAGACCACCTGGGTGTCGGGTTGCAGCATGAAGTCGATGAACTGCTGCGCAAGCGGCGAGGGGTTCGGCTTGGCGGTCGGGCAGATCGAGATGCCGAGCGCCATCGCGCCTTCCTTCGGATAGACGAACTCGGCCGGAAAGCCGGTGTCCTGGAAGGCCTTGACGCGGCCGCTGCCCCACACCGCGAACACCGCCTGCCCGCTCTGGAACAGCTCGGTCATCTTGCCCGGCTGCGCCTCGAAGGTCAGCACGTTCGGCGCGACGTCGTCGCGCATCACCTTGAAGCCCGGGTCGATGTTCTTCTCGCCGCCGCCGTTCAGGCGCGCCATCATGATCACGGTCTGCAGGCCGTAGGTGTTGTTCATCGGCGGCACGACCAGCTTCTTGCGGTACTTCGGATCCTTCAGGTCGTTCCACGAGGTCGGCGCCGGCCACTTGTTGTCCTCGAAGTGCTTCCGGTTGTACATGAGGCCGGTGGCGACCACGCCGATGGTGACCGACTTGCCGGTCTTCATGTCGGCCACCGGGTACAGCTCGGCGAAGTTGACGCCCTTCAGTTCGCTGCACAGGCCGAGCGCGACCGCCTGGTACATCGGGCCGTCGTCGACGATCGCCACGTCGACTTCCATGTTGCCGCGCTGCGCCTGCATGCGGGCGATGTTGTCGGTCGAGTTGCCGGCCACGTACTCGAGCTTGGCGCCGGTCTTCTTCTCGAACGCCGGCATGATCTCCTTGCGCATCATGTCCTCGAACGAGCCGCCGTAGCCGGCGACCGTGAGCTTGGCCTGCGCGAGCGCGGCGGTGAACGGGAAGGCGGCCGCCAGCGCAAGCGCGACGCAGGAAGCACCGAAACGAAGATTCATGACTCCTCCAGTGGGCGGACGATCGAGCGGGAAGCAACCGACTTCGCTGGGCCGCGGGCGCGCCCCTTGCCAGATGCGGGGACGCGTGCGACCATCACTTTGTCCGGACAAAGTCTGCGCGCGGCCGGCGCCGCCTGTCAAGCCGGCGTGACGCCCGTCCGCGATCCCTCGCCATGGATGCCGCCGTCATCGCCAACGACGTTCCCGCGCGCAAGACGCGCTACGCCGAGATCTACGGCGCGCTGGCCGACGGCATCCGCTCCGGCCGCTACCCGATCGGCGGCCGGCTGCCGACCGAGGCCGAGCTGTGCGCCGCGTATCGCGTCAGCCGGCACACGGTGCGCGAGGCGATCCGCCGCCTGTCCGACCAGGGCCTGGTCGCCCGCCAGCCCGGCGTCGGCAGCATCGTGCTGCGGCGCACGCGCGCCGGCGGCTTCACCCAGCGCATCTCGGCGCTGCAGGACCTGCTCGCCTACGTGAAGACCGCGCAGCTCGAGATCCTCGAGGCGCGCGACGTCAAGGCGGGCGCGGCGGAAGCGCGGCTGCTCAAGTGCCGGCGCGGCCAGGCCTGGCACCGGCTGGTGGCGCTGAAGCACCTGCGCGGCGCCCGCCGGCCGGTGGCCTACGTGCTGGCCTACGTGCACCGCGACCACCCGGCGCTGCGCGACGTGCTCGACCGGCGCGGCGTCGACCTGCACGAGTTCATCGAGGACAAGATCGGCGAGCCGATCGTCACCGTCGAGCAGGAGTTCTCGGCCAAGCCGCTGCTCGGCCGCGAGGCCGCGGCGCTCGGCGTGACGGCCGGCCACGCCGGCTTCGTGATCGCCCGCCGCTACGTCACGCGCAGGGGCGACACGGTGCTGGTGACCTCGACCATCTTTCCGCACCAGCGGATGAATTATTCGATGTCGCTGAAGCTCGCCTGAACACCTCGGCAGCGGTCCTATAGTGCGATCTGGACCCTGCATTGGAGCTCACCGTCGATGAAGACTTATCGCATCGCCACTATCCCTGGCGACGGCATCGGCAAGGAGGTGGTGCCCGCCGGGCGCGAAGTCCTGCAGCGGCTTGCCGCCGCGATGCCGTCGCTGCGTCTTGAGTTCGAGGACTTCGGCTGGGGCGGCGACTATTACCGCCGGCACGGCGCGATGATGCCGGCCGACGGGCTCGATCTGCTGCGCGGCAAGGACGCCATCCTGTTCGGCTCGGCCGGCGACCCCGACATTGCCGACCACATCACGCTGTGGGGCCTGCGGCTGGCGATCTGCCAGGGCTTCGACCAGTACGCCAACCTGCGGCCGACGCGCATCCTGCCGGGCATCGACACGCCGCTGAAGCGCTGCCGGCCCGAGGACCTCGACTGGGTGATCGTGCGCGAAAACTCCGAGGGCGAATACGCCGGCGTCGACGGCCGCGCCCACCAGGGCCATCCGATCGAGGTGGCGACCGACGTGTCGATGATGACCCGCGCCGGCGTGGAGCGGATCATGCGCTTCGCCTTCCGGCTGGCCCGCTCGCGGCCGCGCCGGCAACTGACGGTGGTCACCAAGTCGAACGCGCAGCGGCACGCGATGGTGATGTGGGACGAGATCGCCGTGCAGGTGGCCGCCGAGTTTCCCGACGTGCGCTGGGACAAGGAGCTGGTCGACGCGATGACCGCGCGGATGGTCAACCGACCGGCGTCGATCGACACCGTGGTGGCGACCAACCTGCACGCCGACATCCTGAGCGACCTCGCCGCGGCGCTGGCCGGCAGCCTTGGCATCGCGCCGACCGGCAACATCGATCCCGAGCGCCGCTACCCGTCGATGTTCGAGCCGATTCACGGCTCGGCCTTCGACATCATGGGCAAGGGACTGGCCAATCCGATCGGCACCTTCTGGTCGGCGGTGATGATGCTCGAACATCTGGGCGAGCCCGAAGCGGCGCGGCGGCTGATGCAGGCGATCGAATCGGTCACCGCCGACCCGGCGCTGCACACGCGCGACCTCGGCGGGAAAGCCACCACGGCGGAGGTGACCGCGGCGGTGTGCGCGCGGATTGCACGCGCCTAGAAACGCAATCGCCCTGACCAGCTTCAGTTCGAAGCAGCGACAACCACGACCCAAGGAGACCCGACCTTGAAGCGACTGCTGTCGATCCTCTGTCTTGCCATCGCGCCGACCGTGATGGCGCAGCCCTGCCCGGACAAGAACCTGATGTACTGGCAGGCGTTCACGCCGGGCGGCGAGTCGGACCTGTCTGCGCGGCACCAGCAGATGGTGCTGAAGAAGAAGTGCCCGGCGATCGACACCATCATTCAGTACAAATCTGGCGCCGGCGGCGGCCTGATGTGGGCGCAGGCGAATTCGCTGCCGGCCGACGGCGTCAACGTCTACGGCATCAACCTGCCGCACATCGTCTTCCAGCCGCTCGAAGGCCAGGTGCAGTACAAGACCGAGGACCTGGTGCCGGTGTACTGGTTTCACTACACGCCCGACGCACTGGTCGTACGCGAGGCGAGCCCGATCAAGACGTTCCAGGACTTCGTCAAGGCGGCAAAGGCCGATCCCGGCAAGCTCAGCCTCGGCGGCTCCGGGCTGAACTCGGCCAACCACGCGGCGAACGAGCGGCTGAGTGCCGGCTTCGGCATCAAGACGACCTATATCCCGTTCAAGGGCACCGGCGAGATGACCACTTCGGTGCTGGCCGGCCATGTCGACGGCGCGATGACCTATTCGGCGTTCGCCGTCAACAACAAGGGCAAGGTGCGCGCGCTGGCGGTGGCGATGGACAAGCGCCATCCGCTGATGCTGGACGTGCCGACCTTCAAGGAACTTGGCGTCGACTGGGTCGACGGCGCCTACCGCGTCATCGGCATGCCGAAGTCGGCGACGGCCGAGCAGCGCAAACGCATGTCGGACCTCTGGGCGGCGCTGAACAACGACCCGGAGATGAAGGAACTGGCGGCGAAGAGCGGTTTCGAACTGGTCAACGTCGGCGTCGACCAGATGGACGCGTTCATGAAGGAGCGGGTGCGCAACTACACCGACGTCGCCCAGCGCATGGGGCTCGGCAAGAAGTGAATTGCCGGGGCGTGCCCGGCGGCACATGATGCGGACACCGGCCCCCGCGCGCCGGGGCCGGACGGCCGGCGCAGCAGCGCGCATCTACCAGTGGGGAGCAGACATGACCGCCTTCAACGTCGTGCGATTCCGTGTCAAGCCCGGACGGGAAGAGGAATTCGTCGCCGCGCATCGCAGCGCCAAGCGGAACTTCGAGGGCGCCAAGCGCTTCGTGCTGGTCAAGACGGGCGAACGCACCTACTGCGTGATCGGCGAATGGGACAGCCAGGCGAAGCTCGTCGAAGCGAGGCCGAAGATGATCGCGCTGCTCGACACGTTCCGCGACACGCTCGAGGATCTGGGCGGCGGACTCGGCGTCACCGACCCGGTGTCGGGCGAGGTGATCCTCGAGTTGTAGCGACGCGCTGCGACTCGGTGTCGGTCGCGCTGGTTTGATCGCGCTCGCCCAATTCAGCCGACGGTGCCGGGTGGCGAGGTCTTTGCCGCGGACAACCGGAAGTCACGCTGCGATCGGCAGGGCGGTGCTTCGCACCGCCTCCAGCGAGCGCGGCAGTTGATCGACCTGTGCACTACTGAACAGGTCGTCCGGCCCGCGCGGCGTAGTCGAACACCGCCGGCCACTCGTTGCCGAGAAAGGCAGCCTGGCTCATCACGCCGGTTCCAGTTCGGCCGCCAGGAGGTCGATGTAGCGGCGATAGCTGAACACGCGGCCGCGCAGACGGTTGGTCAGTTCGCCGACCACGCCAATGGCTTCCAGGTGCGCCAGCGACTTGTTTGCCGTGGCCGCGGTAAGCCCGGTGGCCTTGACCAGCGCTGCCGAGGTCGCGATCGGCTGCCGCTGCAGCGACTGGTGGACCGCCAGCGCCGAGGCCGCCGCGCGCCCCAGCCCGGCGATGCGGTCGCGGTCGGCGTTGACGAGCGCCAGCAGGGCGGTGGCGGTCGCCACCGCCTGCGTGGCGCTGACCTCGATCGCCTCGGCGAAGAACGCCAGCCAGCGCTCCCAGTCGCCGCGCAGCCGCACCTCATTCAGCAGCTCGTAGTACAGCGCGCGGTGCCTCTTGAAGTACAGGCTCGGGTACACCATCGGCTCGTGCAGCACGCCGTCGGCGACGAGCTGCAGCACGATCAGCAGTCGGCCGATGCGGCCATTGCCGTCGAGAAAGGGGTGGATCGTCTCGAACTGCACGTGCGCCATCGCCGCCTTGGCCAGCGGCGAAACGGGCTCCGGCTGGTCGTTCAGGAAACGCTCCAGGTTCGTCAGGCAGTCGGCCACCGCGTCGGCCGGCGGCGGCACGAAGACGGCGTTGCCCGGCCGCGTGCCGCCAATCCACACCTGCGTGCGGCGCAGCTCGCCCGGCGTCTTTCCGCGGCCGCGCGGGTGGGTGAGCAGCACCTTGTGCATCTCGCACATCAGGCGCGTGCACAGCGGCATCCCGCCGCGCAGCTTCTTCAGGCCGCGCTCCAGCGCCGCCACGCAGCGGCTGACCTCGCGCGCGTCTTCGACCGGCACGCCAGGCTGTTCGTCGATCTCGTACAGCAGCAGGTCCGCCAGCGACGACTGCGTGCCCTCGATCTGCGACGACAGCACCGCCTCCTTGCGCACGAAGCTGTACAGCAGCAGAGCGGCGTTGGGCAGCAGCGTGGTGACGGCATCGAGCCGCCCGAGAGCGACGAGGGCAGCGTCAAACTGCCGGCGCAGTCCGGCCGACCAGTCGATCGGCGGCGGCGGCGGCAGCGGCGCCGGAACAAAGGCCCGGACGCGTTCGCCGGCGGTCGAGACAGTGACGTATTGGCCGGGGGGCGGCCGGTGCATGGGTGCTCGAACCTAAAACAAAGGAAGATCTTATTTTAGGTTGCAGTTGCAAACTAAATCAATGCCGAAGCTCGCCACAGCTTCATTCGGCGAGCGCCGAAGAGCCCGCGGCGTCCCGATCTATCTCGCCGGAAGGGACTCACTCGAGGTTGATCGTTGCCGGAGGCTTCCGGCCAATGGCGTGTGCGTCTGCGGTGTCTTTGCCCGCGCCGCAGGCCGGTCGCTGCACCGCCGCCGAGCGTCGCGGAGTGCCTGCTAGCTCAACAGCGCGATGAGCCACGGCGCCAGCCACGGCGCGACCAGCGCGGTGGCCAGCGCGGTGAGGCCCATCGCCAGTCCGGCGAAGGCGCCGGCCTCCTCGCTGACGACGAAGGCGCGCGCCACCCCCTGGCCGTGGCCGGCCAGGCCGATGGCGAAGCCGCGCACGGCGTGGCTCTTGACGCCGAGCGCGTTGAAGACGAAGCGGCCGAGCGCCGCCGCGACGATGCCGGTGACCACGACGATCACCGCGGTGAGCGACGGGATGCCGCCGATCTTCTCGCTGATGCCCATCGCCACCGGCGTGGTGACCGACTTGGCGGCAAGCGAGGCGATGGTCGCCTTTGATGCGCCGAGCAGCCAGGCCAGCACGAGCGCGGAGACCATCGCCACCACCACGCCGACCAGCAGGCCGACGGTCAGCGCGAACCAGGCGCGGCGCAGCTTCGGCATCTGCTCGGCAAGCGGCACCGCCAGCGCGACGGTGGCCGGGCCGAGCAGGAAGTGGACGAACTGCGCGCCCTCGAAGTAGGTGGCGTAAGGCGTGCCGGTGCCGGCCAGCAGGCCGGTGAGCAGCAGGATCGAGATCGCCACCGGGTTGACCAGCGGGTTGAAGCGGCTGCCCTCGTACAGCGTGAAGGCGACGATGTAGGCGACCAGCGTCAGCGTCAGCCACAGCAGCGGCGAGGCCGACAGGTAGACCCAGACGTCGGCGACCGGGTTCACCGGACTGCCTGCCGCGCTGCGCGGCGCGTGGTCAGCGCTTCAGCCCGGCCGGGCGCGCTCATCGCCCGTCCTCGTCGTCGCGCAGCAGCGCCCGCACGGTGAGCGCGGTGGCGGCCAGCGCCAGCACCGTGCTGACGAGGATCGCCACCGCGATCGCCACGCCTTCGGCGGCCAGCCGCGCGCCGTGCACCATCACGCCGACGCCGGCCGGCACGAACAGCAGCGACAGGTGGGTGAGCAGCGTGCCGGTGGTGGGCTTCAGCCGCGCCAGCAGGTCACGGCGCAGCGCCACCGCGACAAGGAGCAGTGTCATGCCGAGCACCGGTCCCGGCACCGGCAGGGCGAGCGCGTAGGTCGCACCCTCGCCGATCAACTGGAAGGCGAGCAGCAGCGCCAGCGCGTGCAGGATCGCCACGGCCCGCGGCTAGCGCGACCTCGCCGCCGACAGCCGTTCGTCGAGCCACTCGATCCAGTGCATCACCGGCCGCTCGGTGCCGCTCTGAAGGTGCGCGATGCAGCCGATGTTGGCCGACAGGATCACGTCGGGTGCCGGCGCCTGCAGGTGGCCGAGCCGGCGGTCGCGCAGCATGTAGGCCAGCTCGGGCTGCAGCACCGAGTAGGTGCCGGCCGAGCCGCAGCAGAAATGCGATTCGCCGACCGGCGCGACCTCGGCGCCGAGCGCGGTCAGCAGCGCCTCGACCTCGCCGCGCACCTGCTGTCCGTGCTGCAGCGTGCACGGCGAGTGGAAGACGACGCGGCCCCGGGCGGCCGGCTGCAGCCGCTGCCTGATCGCGTCGGCCATCGACGGCAGCAGCTCGGCGACGTCGCGGGTGCAGTCGCTGACCCGCTGCGCCTTGGCGGCGTAGGCCGGGTCGTTGCGCAGCATGTGGCCGTACTCGCGCACCTGCGCGCCGCAGCCGCTGGCGTTCATCACGATCGCCTCGCAGCCGGCCTCGAGCTGCGGCCACCAGGCGTCGATGTTGGCGCGTGCATCGCGCAGGCCGCCGTCGTGGTCGTTCAGGTGGTAGCGGATGGCGCCGCAGCAGCCGGCCGCGGCCGGGACCACCAGCTCGATGCCCAGCGCGTCGAACACGCGGGCCGTGGCGGCGTTGATGTTCGGCGCCATCGCCGGCTGCACGCAGCCGGCGAGCATCAGCATCCTGCGCGGGCGCGGCGTGCCCGGCGTGGCGCCGGCATTCTGCGGCGCCGGCACCTTGGCCTTCAGCGATGCCGGCAGCAGCGGCCGCGCCAGCTGGCCGAGCTTCATCGCCGGGCCGAACAGCGGGCTGGTGAGCCCGGTCTTCAGCGCCGTGCGCACGACGCGCGCGGCCAGCGGCCGCGCCACCTGCTCGTCGACCACCTTGCGGCCGATGTCGACCAGCCGGCCGTACTGCACGCCGGACGGGCAGGTGGTCTCGCAGTTGCGGCAGGTGAGGCAGCGGTCGAGGTGCAGCTGCGTCCTCTCCGTGGGCCGCACGCCTTCGAGCACCTGCTTGATCAGGTAGATGCGGCCGCGCGGCCCGTCGAGCTCGTCGCCGAGCAGCTGGTAGGTCGGGCAGGTGGCGGTGCAGAAGCCGCAGTGGACGCACTTGCCGAGGATCTCGGCGGCCTCCTGGCCTTCGGGGGTGTGCCTGATGAACTCGGCGAGGTTGGTCTGCATCGGTCGACGTTCACCAGTCGTACATGCGGCCGGGGTTGAAGATGCCGGCCGGGTCGAATTCGGCCTTCAGCCGCCCGTGGATCGCCGCCAGCGGCGCCGGCAGCGGCGTGAAGACGTCGCGCCGCGCGCCGCCGCGGAACAGCGTCGCGTGGCCGCCGCGGGCCGCCGCGCAGGCGCGGATCCCGCCCGCCGGCGCGTCGCTGCGCAACCAGCGCTGCGCGCCGCCCCACTCGATCAACTGCGCACCGGGCAGGTCGATCGACTCGGCGGTGGACGGCAGCGCCAGCCGCCAGAGCGGCGCCTCGCCGGCGAAGAAGGCGTCGGTCTGCTCGCGCAGGGAGAGCCACAGCGCGCTGCCGTCGACGAGCTGGCCGCCGATCGTCTGCTGCGCCTCGGCCACCGCCGCCCGCGCCCCCGACAGCCGCACGTGCAGCACGCCGTCGCGCCAGGCGGTGGCCGACACCGGCAGCGGCCGGCCGGCCCACTCGTTCATCTTGGTCAGCGCGGCGCGCTCGTCGAGTTCGAGGCGCAACGTCGCCTCGGCCACCGGCTTCGGCAGCACCTTCAGCGACACCTCGGTGATCACGCCGAGCACGCCGAGCGAGCCTGCGGCCAGCCGCGCCACGTCGTAGCCGGCGACGTTCTTCATCACCGTGCCGCCGAAGGAGAGCACCTCGCCAGTGCCGGTGAGCAGCTTCGCGCCGAGCACGTAGTCGCGCACGCCGCCGGCGCTGGATCGCCGCGGCCCGGCCAGCCCGGCTGCGACGCAGCCGCCGACCGTTGCCGCCGGCCCGAAGTGCGGCGGCTCGAACGGCAGCATCTGGCCGGCGGCGTCGAGCGCCGCCTCCAGTTCGGCCAGCGGCGTGCCGCAGCGTGCGGTGATCACCAGCTCGGTCGGCTCGTGGGCGACGATGCCGGCGTAGCCGCGCGGGTCGAGCCGCTCGCCGCGGGTCTCGTTGCCGTAGAAGTCCTTGCTGCCTCCGGCGCGGATCGCCAGCGGCGAGCGCGACGCGGTGGCGGCGCGGACCTGCTCCTGCAGCCGCTCGAGCATCAGAACCTCTCGAGCTGCGCGAACGGCAGCCGGCCGCCGCTGACCTTCATGCGGCCGTACTCGGCGCAGCGGTGCAGCGTCGGGATCGCCTTGGCCGGGTTCAGGATCGCCGCCGGGTCGAAGGCGCGCTTCACCGCGTGGAACATCGCCCGCTCGGCTTCGGTGAACTGCGAGCACATCTGGCTGATCTTCTCCACGCCGACGCCGTGCTCGCCGGTGATGGTGCCGCCGAGCGCCACCGACAGCTCGAGGATCTCGACGCCGAAGTCCTCGGCGCGCCTGACCTCCTCGGGGTCGTTGTCGTTGAACAGGATCAGCGGGTGCAGGTTGCCGTCGCCGGCGTGGAAGACGTTCGGGCAGCGCAGGCCGTACTTGCCCTCCATCTGCTGGATCGCGCGCAGCATCTCGCCCAGCCGCTTGCGCGGGATCGTGCCGTCCATGCAGTAGTAGGCGGGCGAGACGCGGCCGGCGGCGGGGAAGGCGTTCTTGCGGCCCTTCCAGAACTTCAGCCGCTCCGCCTCCGAGCCCGACACGGCGATGCGCTTGGCGCCCGCCTTGTTGAGCACCTCCGTCATGTGCGCGATTTCTTCCTCGACCTCGGCCGGCGTGCCGTCGGATTCGACCAGCAGGATCGACGCCGCGTCGAGGTCGTAGCCGGCCTTGACGAACGGCTCGACCATCCGCGTGGCGGGCCGGTCCATCATCTCCAGCCCGGCCGGGATGATGCCGGCGGCGATGATCGCCGCCACCGCTTCGCCGGCCACCCCGACGTCGTCGAAGCTGGCCATGATGCAGCGGGCCAGCGCCGGCTTCGGCACCAGCTTGACCGTCACCCCGGTGATCACGGCGAGCATGCCCTCGGAGCCGATCACCAGCGCCAGCAGGTCGAGCCCCGGCACGTCGGGCGCCGCGGAGCCGAACTCGACCAGCTCGCCGTCGCCGCTGACGCCGCGCACCGCCAGCACGTTGTGGAAGGTCAGCCCGTACTTCAGGCAGTGCACGCCGCCGGAGTTCTCGGCGACGTTGCCGGCGATCGTGCAGGCGATCTGGCTCGACGGATCGGGCGCGTAGTACAGGCCGTGCGGCGCCGCCGCCTCGGTGATGGCGAGGTTGCGCACGCCGGGCTCGACCACGGCCGTGCGCGCGTAGGGATCGAGGCGGACGATGCGGTTCAGCTTGGCGGTGGACAGCAGCACGCCGCCGGCGTGCGGCAGCGCCCCGCCCGACAGCCCGGTGCCGGCGCCGCGCGGCACGATCGGCACGCCCATCTCGCGGCAGGCGCGCACCACCTCGACCACCTGCGCCTCGGTCTCCGGCAGCACCGCCGCCAGCGGCAGCTGCCGGTACAGGGTCAGGCCGTCGCACTCGTAGGGCCGGGTGTCCTCCTCGCGGTAAAGCACGCAGTGCGCGGGCAGCACCGTGCGCAGCCGCGCCACGACGTCGCGCTGCCGCTGAAGATCGACCGGCCCTTCGCCCTCGAGCGGCAGGCGGCCGTAGGGGTTGGCGTGTTCGGCGGGGGCGTTCATGAGGGCGAGCTTAAACGCAGGCCGACCGCGGCAGGGTGCCCCGTTCCCGGTCCCTTACGCGGCGCGCCTTCGAGGGACTAGCATGCGGGCCCATGAAGATCGCGAGACTGCTCGCCGCCGCTGCCCTGGCGGTCAGCCTGCCGGCGCTGGCGCAGGACGCCGAGCGCGGCGCGCGGCTGTATGCGGACACCGCCAAGCTGACCGGCCGGCCGGTGGCCAGTTGCGTGTCCTGCCATTCCGACCCGGCGACCCTGCGCGAGCTGTTGAAGAACCGCGGCGGCCGATGCGACGACCCGGCGGCGCTGGCACGCTGGATCGAGCAGGTGATCGGCGGCGCGCAGCCGGGCGGGGTCAACGCCAAGGCGCAGTACCGCGGCGTGCTGAAACCGAAGGACGTGCGCGACCTCGCCGCCTACGTCGCCTGCGCGAAGCAGGCGGGGGCGGATGGGCCGTCGCTCGCAGCCATACCGCGCTAGGCGATTGCCTCGACCGGCAGCCGACCGGCGCGGCAGCAGCCGGCCGGCAGGTGGTCCGAGCAGCCTGCGGTCGAACCGCAGGCTGGCCGCGCAGACAGGCTATCCGTCGATCTGCTTGACGTGCGGCGGCTTCCAGCTGCCATCCAGGATCGACGGCGGATTTTCCTTGGGCCAGTACAGCCGCATCATCAGCACGAATTCGT
>JBHJND010000280.1:0-7696 GCA_048497655.1 Caballeronia novacaledonica | reverse complement strand
CCCTGCTCGGCCAGTGCGACGACCCGCGCCAGGCGGTGCATGGCGCAGTGTGGCTGCACGGAGCGGCGGCCGATGAGTTCGGCGCCGACATCGGCCTGGTCGCCACCGACATCGCGCCGCTGGCAGCGCGCCGACTGGCCGAACTGCGCGCCGCGCGCTGAAGCGCGGAGCTTCGCCTCAGACGCCGACGATCCTGCCGGCCTGGATTTCGATCCGCCGGCCGCAACGGGCGGCAATCTGCGGATCATGCGTCACCAGCACCAGGGTAGAGCCGCGCTCGCGGTTCAGTTCGAACATCAGTTCGATCACCGCCTCGCCGGTTCGCGCGTCCAGGCTGCCGGTTGGCTCGTCGGCCAGCAGCAGCGGCGGGCGAAGCACGAACGCTCGCGCCAGCGCCACGCGCTGCTGCTCTCCGCCGGACAGCGTCTTCGGGTAGTGCGACAGCCGTTCGCCCAGACCGACGCGCGCCAGCATCTCGCGCGCGGCGGTCGTGGCCGGCAGGCCGTCAGGCGTGCGGCCGGACAGTTCCATCGGCAGCAGCACGTTCTCCAGCGCGCTCAGGTGCGGCAACAACTGGAACGACTGGAAGACGAAGCCGATGTTCTGCGCGCGCAGGCGGGCGCGGCCGTCTTCGTCGTTGGCGAACAGATCGGAACCGAACAGCCTGACCTCGCCACCGGTGGGAACGTCCAGCCCGGCGAGCAGCCCGAGCAGAGTCGACTTGCCCGAGCCGGAAGCGCCGACGATGGCCACCGTCTCGCGGCTGGCGATTTCGAGGTTGATATCATCGAGGATCGTCAGGGTGCCGGTGGCGTCCTGCACGATCTTCGTAAGCCCCTTGGCCTGGAGCGCCGCTGTCGGCGCGTCGTTAGCGGGTTGTCCTGCTCTCATCTGCTGTGCTGAACCTGACTTCCGCGTGGCTGCGAATCGCGCTGCTCGCCGCCATGCTCGTCACGGGCGGGGCGGCCGGCGCCCGGCCGGCGACGATCCTGGTCTTTGGCGACAGCCTGTCCGCCGAATACGGCCTGCCGCGAGGCACCGGCTGGGTGAGGCTGCTATCCGACCGCCTCGCGAAGGAGGCCGCGCAGTATAGCGTCGTGAATGCGAGCATCAGCGGCGAGACCACCAGCGGCGGCAGGACGCGCCTGCCGCGACTGCTGCAGCAGCACCGGCCCTCGATCGTCGTCCTGCAACTGGGCGCCAACGACGGCCTGCGCGGGCTGTCGCTCGCCGCGATGCGCGAGAACCTCGCCGCAATGATCCGCGACAGCGTCGGCGCCGGCGCTCGCGTCCTGCTGATCGGCATCCGCATCCCGCCCAACTACGGCCGCGAGTATTCCGAGCGCTTCGCCGCTGTCTACGCGCAGCTGGCGCGCGAGGAGAAGGTGGCGCTGGTGCCGTTCCTTCTCGACGGCTTTGCCGACGACCTCGACCTCTTCCAGGCCGACCGCATCCACCCCGGCGAGCGCGCCCAGGCGCGCATGCTCGACACCGTCTGGACGCAGCTGGCGCCGCTGCTGCGCCCGTCGAAGCGCTGAAATGCTGCGCACGACGATCGGCTGCGAGGAGGCCGTCGGGCGACTCGATGCGTTCGACACGATCGTCGACGTGCGCAGCCCCTCGGAATTCGCCCTCGATCACCTGCCCGGCGCGATCAATTGCCCGGTGCTCGACGATGCGCAGCGAGCGCAGGTGGGAACGATGCACAAACTCGACTCGGCCTTCGCCGCCAAGCGGCACGGCGCCGCGCTGGTCGCGCGCAATATCGCCCGCCACCTGGAGCAGCAGTTCGCCGACAAGCCCCGCCACTGGCGGCCGCTCGTCTATTGCTGGCGCGGCGGGCAGCGAAGCGGCGCGATGGTGCACGTGCTGTCGGCGATCGGCTGGCCGGCGCTTCAGCTTGAAGGCGGATACCGCGCGTTCCGGCGCCACGTCGTCGCCGAACTGGAGGCCCTGCCGCGGCGCTTTCGGCTGCGCATCGTCTGCGGGCCGACCGGCAGCGGCAAGAGCCGGCTGCTGCGCCATCTTTCGATGTGCGGTGCGCAGGTGCTCGATCTGGAGCAGATCGCCCGCCACCGCGGCTCGGTGCTCGGCGCCTTGCCGCTGCCGCAGCCATCGCAGAAGCGGTTCGAGACCGAGCTATGGTCGGCGCTGCGCGCCTTCGATCCTCGGCGCCCGGTGATCGCCGAGTCGGAGAGCCGCAAGGTGGGGCAGTTGCGCCTGCCCGATGCGCTGATCGAGCACATGCGGGACTCCGACTGCGTGCATCTGCAACTGCCCACCGAAGCCCGGGTGCGGCTGCTGCGCGAGGAGTACTCGCACTTCGAGGCCGACGGGCCGGCGCTGATGCGGCAACTCGACTGCCTCGTCGCCCTGCACGGACGCGAGCGCGTGGAAAGCTGGAAGGCACTGGCCGCCGCGCACCGCTGGGACGAGATGGTGCGACGGCTGCTGGAAGAGCACTACGACCCGGCGTACCACCGCTCGATCAACCGCAACTTCCGGCATGCCGGCAGCGCGGTCACTCTGACGCTCGACAGCGAAGCCGAGGTCGGCTTCGCACGCGCGGCGGCAGCGCTCGCCGCCGACTGAGGCGGCTCGCGCGCCCCGGCCGCGGCGAAGGCGCGGCTACTTCTTGGCGGCGGTCCGCGTGGCGTCGACGACCTGCGCCTTGTACTTGCGCTTCAGCTCGGCCACGTAAGCCTGGTCATCGGCGGCGGCCTGCTGCTGCTCCACGCCGCGGCGCACCTGGCTCAGCGCCTGCGGATCGCTCTTCTCGGGCTGCCTCGAGTCGAGGACCCAGAAGACCGATTGCGCGCCCATCGGCGTATCGGCAACGACGAACGCCGGCAGGTTCCCGGCAGGCACCCGCATCACTTCCCTGAGCGCATCCGGGCTCAAGCCCTCGGCCTGGCCGCGCGAAACCGTCCGCGGCGGCGAGAAGCCGGCCTCGGCGGGTGTTTTGCGCAGGGCCTCCGCCGCCGCGGCGGCCGCCTCGCGGGCCAGCCGAGTCGCCTGCTCGCGCCCCAGGCGCTCGCGGATCTGGGGGCTGACTTCCTCGAGCGGGCGCAGCCGCGCCGGGCGATGCTCGACCACCCGTGCCGAGACGAGCGTGCCGCCACCTGCCTCCACCGCGGCGATGTTGCGCTTCTTGCCGAGCGCGTCGTCGGCGAACAGCGCCTGTACCGCTGCGGCAGGCAGCAGGGCAGCGCCCGGCGCACCGCGCGGCACCCCGTCGCGCGTCACGTTGGCGATGGTCTGGATCTTGAGCCCCAGCTTGTCGGCGGCCGGCTGCAGGCTGTCCGACTGCTCGTAGACGATGTTGGTGAACCGCTCGGCAGCCTCGGCGAACTTCTTCTGCGCCTGCTGCTGGCGAAAGGTCGCCTCGATCTTGCCCTTGACCTGCTCGAACGGCGCGACCGCGCCGCCCTTGACCTCGGACACGCGGATCAGGTGCAGGCCGAACTCCGACTCCACGATGTCGCTGGTGTCGCCGGGTTTGAGGCCGAACGCGGCTTCCTCGAACGGCTTGACCATCATGCCGCGCCCGAAGAAGCCGAGGTCGCCGCCCTTGGCCGCCGAGCCCGGATCCTTCGAGTACTCCTGCGCCAGCTTCGCGAAGTCGTCGGGCCGCGCCTTGATCCTGGCCAGCAGTTCCTGCGCCAGCTTGCGCGCGCCATCCTTGTCCTTCGCCGAGCCGCCCTCGCCAACCGTCAGCAGGATGTGGCTGGCGCGCCGCTGCTCCGGCTCGGTGAAGCTCGCCTTGTTCTGCTCGTAATAGGACTGCAGTTCCGCCGGCGGCACGCTGATCTGGCGCGCCACGTCGTCGAGCGTCAGCGCCAGCAACTGCACGTCGATGCTTTCCTTGGTCTCGAACTGCGCCCGGTTGGCCTCGTAGTAGCCCTTGATCGCGTCGTCGCCGACGTTCACCCGGGCGACGAAGTCCTCGGGGCGGAAGCGCCGCTCGCGCACCGTTCGGGTCTCCTGCACCAGCGCCGCGAGGCGCTCGCTCAGTACGGACGGCACGATGGCGGAGCGCGCCACGCCGTCGAGCAGCGTTTGCCGCGCGAGGTCCTCGCGCACGCGCTGCTCGAACATCGCCTCGCTCATGCCCTGCGCCCCGAGCACCGTCTTGTAGCGGCTGTACGAGAACTTGCCGTCCTCCTGGAAGGCGGGTACCGAAGCAATGACCTGGCGCAGGCGGTCTGCACCGATCATCACATGCGCGTCCATGGCTTCCTTGCGCAGCGCGCGGTCGCCGAGCATCGAGTTCAGGCTGGCCTCGCGGGCCGCCGGCGTGTCGAAGAGCGCCGGATCGAAGTTTTCCCCCACCGCCTGCCTGACCTGGTCGAGACGCTCACGGTGCGCCACCTCGAACTCTTGCGTCGAAATCACCTCGCCGCCGATCTTGGCCACCGCCTCCTCGGCCGACATGAAGCGGTTGTAGCCGTAGATGCCGGTGGCGACGAACGACGGGAACACCAGCAGCGTCAGGAAAATCATCAGGAAACGACGGTGGGTGCGGACGGTTTCGAACATCGTGTTGTTCCGAGATCCGAGATCAGCTCGCCGGCTTCAGGCGGCGCGCAGGAAACAAAAAAGGCGAACTTTCGTTCGCCTTTGGAGATGCTGGCGGAGTGGACGGGACTCGAACCCGCGACCCCCGGCGTGACAGGCCGGTATTCTAACCGACTGAACTACCACTCCCCGCAATCTTCACTGGCCGCCTGCCGCGCGCTTGCGCGCGTCGGCGGCGCTCATCCGCATTCTGGTGGGTGCTGAGAGGCTCGAACTCCCGACCTACGCCTTGTAAGGGCGCCGCTCTACCAACTGAGCTAAGCACCCGCTGAAGCTCGGCGGTGCCGCACCATCCGGCCCGGAGAAACCAATAAGGCCAGGCTGCGAACCGCTAACTAGTTTACCGCATCCTTCAGCGCCTTGCCCGGGCGGAACTTGGGAACCTTCGCCGCCTTGATCTTGATCGCCGCGCCGGTGCGCGGGTTACGGCCGGCGCGCGCGGCTCGCTTGCCGATCGAAAACGTGCCGAAGCCCACCAACGTCACGGAGTTGCCCTTCCTCAGCGCCGTGCGGATGCCGCCGACCACCGCCTCGAGCGCCCGCCCCGCAGCCGCCTTGGAAATATCCGCCTGCTTGGCGACGTGCTCGATCAGTTCGATCTTGTTCACCTAACCCCCCCTCGGTTTCGTTCCGCCCACCCGGCCCGGCACCACCATCGAATTCGGTGCCCGTCCTCGCAGTCCCCTTTCACTTCGCGCACGGCGCGTCCATGCGTCGGCGCCGGATACGTGGCTATTCCACCGCGCGTCACCTGCAGTGTCAAGCCGCAATCAGCGCATCGAATGTCAACGAGGCGACATCGCGAACGGCATCGCCCGCTCGACGAGGCTCAGTGCTTGACGAGTTCGCCCCGGCCCGCCGCCGACTCGGCAGCGCCCGCTTCACCCGGCCGGGCATCGTCGTCGGCCAGCGGTTGCGGCTGCTGCTGCAGCGCGATCTCCAGCACGCGATCGATCCACTTGACCGGCACGAGTTCGAGACGGTTCTTCACGTTGTCCGGTATCTCCGCCAGATCCTTGACGTTTTCCTCCGGGATCAGCACCGTCTTGATGCCGCCGCGAAGAGCCGCCAGCAGCTTCTCCTTCAGGCCGCCAATGGCCAGCACGTCGCCGCGCAGCGTGATCTCGCCGGTCATCGCGACGTCCGGCCGCACCCGGATGCCGGTCAGCGCCGACACCAGCGCGGTGGTGATGGCGATGCCCGCGCTCGGGCCGTCCTTCGGCGTCGCGCCCTCCGGCAGGTGGATGTGGATGTCGGTCTTGTCGAACACCTCGTCCTTGATGCCGAGCCGCCGCGCGCGGCTGCGCACGACGGTGCGCGCCGCCTCGACCGACTCCTTCATCACGTCGCCAAGCGAGCCCGTGCGGATGGTGTTGCCCTTGCCCGGCATCACCGCCGCCTCGATGGTCAGCAGTTCGCCGCCGACCTCGGTCCAGGCCAGCCCGGTCACCTGGCCGACCTGCGGCTCCTTCTCGGCCATGCCGAACGTATAGCGGCGAACGCCGAGGTACTTGTCGAGGTTGCGCGGCGTGACCCTGGACTTGGCCTCGCCCTTCTTCAGCAGCGAACCCTTGACCACCTTGCGGCAGATCTTGGACAGCTCGCGCTCGAGCGCGCGCACGCCGGCCTCGCGCGTGTAGTAGCGGATGATGTCGCGCACCGCCGCCTCGGTGACCTCCAGCTCGCCCTTCTTGACGCCGTTGTTCGTCATCTGCTTGGGCAGCAGGTAGCGCATGGCGATGTTGATCTTCTCGTCCTCCGTGTAGCCGGACAGGCGGATCACCTCCATCCGGTCGAGCAGCGGCGGCGGGATGTTCATCGTGTTGGCGGTGGCGACGAACATTACGTCCGAAAGGTCGTAGTCGACCTCGACGTAGTGGTCGACGAAGGTGTGGTTCTGCTCAGGGTCGAGCACCTCGAGCAGCGCCGAGGACGGGTCGCCGCGGAAGTCCTGCCCCATCTTGTCGACTTCGTCGAGCAGGTACAGCGGGTTGCGCACGCCCGCCTTGGCCAGGTTCTGCAGGATCTTGCCGGGCATCGAGCCGATGTAGGTGCGCCGATGGCCGCGGATCTCGGCCTCGTCGCGGACGCCGCCCAGCGCCATGCGCACGAACTTGCGGTTGGTCGCCCGCGCGATCGACTGGCCGAGCGAGGTCTTGCCGACCCCCGGCGGGCCGACCAGGCACAGGATCGGCGCCTTCAGGCGGTCGACGCGCTGCTGCACGGCAAGGTATTCGACGATGCGGTCCTTGACCTTCTCCAGCCCGTAGTGGTCCTCGTCGAGCACCTTCTGCGCGTTGGCCAGATCGTTGTTGATCTTGCTCTTCTTCTTCCACGGCAGGCCGATCAGCGTGTCGATGTAGTTGCGCACCACGGTGGCCTCGGCCGACATCGGCGACATCAGCTTCAGCTTCTTCAACTCGGCCTCGGCCTTCTGCCGCGCCTGCTTGGGCATGCGCGCCGCCTTGATCTTGCGGTCAAGCTCCTCGATGTCGGCGCCCTCCTCGCCCTCGCCGAGTTCCTTCTGGATAGCCTTGACCTGCTCGTTCAGGTAGTACTCGCGCTGGCTCTTCTCCATCTGCCGCTTCACGCGGCCGCGGATGCGCTTCTCCACCTGCAGGATGTCGACCTCGCCCTCGAGCACGCCGAGCAGGTGCTCGAGGCGCTCGCCCAGGCCGAACATTTCCAGGACCTTCTGCTTCTGCTCCAGTTTCAGCGGCAGGTGGGCGGCGATCGTGTCGGCCAGGCGACCCGGGTCGTCGATGCCGGCGATCGAGGTGAGGATCTCGGCCGGGATCTTCTTGTTCAGCTTCACGTACTGGTCGAACTGGGTGACGATCGCCCGCCGCAACGCCTCCAGTTCGGCGCCGACGTTCTGTTCGGGGGCGACCGGCGTCAGTTCGCAGGTGAAGTTGGTCTGCTCGTCGGAGATCGCGTGAATGTGCGCCCGCTGCGCTCCCTCGACCAGCACCTTCATCGTGCCGTCGGGCAGCTTGAGCATCTGCAGGATGTTGGCCACGCAGCCGATCGGGTAGATGTCCTCGGCGACCGGCTCGTCCTTGGCGGCGTTCTTCTGCGCCACCAGCATGATGCTCTTGCCGGATTCCATCGCCGTTTC
>JBHJND010000279.1:0-3812 GCA_048497655.1 Caballeronia novacaledonica | reverse complement strand
GCTGCTCGGCGCGAGCTGGCTGCTGCCGTTCACGGTGTTCCGCCACGATCCCGTTGCCAACAGCACGGCCGCAGTGCCGCTGGCGCCGCCGCCGTCGCTGGATCTGTCGCGCTTCGAGGCGGTCCGCACGTTCGCAACGGCGCGCGACGGCACCCGGGTGCCGCTGTCGATCGTCGCGAAGAAGGGAATGAAGCGCGACAGCCGCAACCCGACGCTGATCAACGCCTATGGCGCGTACCAGATCTCGATGACACCGTACTTCAATGCGCGCGGCATCGCGTTCCTTGAACAGGGCGGCGTGCTCGCCTATGCGCACGTGCGCGGCGGCGGCGAATACGGCAAGCGCTGGTGGAAGTCGGGGCAGAAGATCTCGAAGCCCAACACCTGGCGCGACCTGATCGATTGCTGCGAAGAACTCATCCGGCAGAAATGGACGAATCCGAAGCGGCTGACGATCCAGGGTGGGTCCGCCGGCGGCATCACGGTCGGGCGCGCGATGACGGAGCGACCCGACCTGTTCACCGCGGTCATCTCGAACGTCGGCGTGTCCAACGCCCTGCGGGCAGAGTTCTCGCAGAACGGGCCGCCGAACATCGAGGAGTTCGGTACGGTTACTGAGCGGGGGGGATTTCTCGGCCTCAAGCAGATGGACGCCTACCACGCGGTCCGCGATGGCGTGCGCTACCCGGCGATGCTGTTGACGACCGGTATGACCGATCCTCGGGTGGAGCCGTGGCAGGTGGCGAAGATGGCGGCGCGCATGCAGGAAGCCGTGACGAAACTGCAGCGCGCGGACCGCAACCCGGTGCTGCTGCGTGTGGACTTCGACGCGGGGCACGGCGTCGGTTCGACGCGCCAGCAGGCCGACGCCGAACGCGCGGACGAGTACGCGTTTGCGCTGTGGCGCAGCGGTATCGCCGGCTTCCAGCCCAAGGCCGCCTGACGCCGCGGCTGCAGCCGTCGCCGGCCGGACTCAGCCGGCCGCGACGACGCTGACCATCCAGCCGACGCCGAAGCGGTCGTTGACCATGCCGAAGCACGGCGACCAGAAGGTCACGCCGAGCGGCATCGTCACCGTGCCGCCGTCGGCGAGCGCGTCGAACATGCGGCGCGCCGCCGCTTCGTCCGGCGCGGTGACCGACAGCGAAAATCCGGCGAAGCTCGGTTTGCCGGAACACCGGCCGTCCGACAGCATGACGTCGGTGTCGCCGACCTTGAACGAGGCGTGCATCACCTTGTTGTCGCTGCCGGGCGGCAACATGCCGGGCGGCGGCGCCTCGGGCGCTTCGCGATTGCGCATCAGCATGTCGACCTTGGTGCCGAAGGCTTTCGTGTAGAAGGCGATCGCCTCCTCGGCGCGCCCTTCGAAGAATAGATACGGCTGGACGTTCATCGCAGGTCCTTTCTCGTCTGCGTCAGCGGGCCGCGGCCTGCAGCGCCGCAAGGTCGATCTTCTTCATCTCCAGCACGGCGGCCATCACGCGGTCTGCGTGCGGGCCGGTCATCAGCTGTTCGATGATCGTCGGCACCACCTGCCACGAGAGGCCGTAGCGGTCCTTCAGCCAGCCGCACTGCTGCGCCTGCGGGTCGCCGCCGGCGCCGAGCGCATGCCAGTAGTGATCGATCTCGTCCTGCGTGTCGCAGCGGACCACGAGCGAGATCGCTTCGGTAAGGCGGAACACGGGGCCGCCGTTGAGGCCCATGAACGACTGGCCCTCGAGGTCGAAGCTCACGACCAGCACCGAGCCGGCCGGCCGCCGGTGGACTTCGAAGCCGGCGTCGCCGTAATGCGAGATCGACCGGATCCTCGAGTTCGGAAGATCGAGACATAGAAGCGGGCGGCGGGCTCGGCTTCGCTGTCGAACTACAGGCACGGCATGATGCGCTGGAGGGTGGCCATAGGGGTCTCCTTGATTGCCCTAGCGGTGCCCGTCGTCAGCGGGCGATGGCTGCGGGCGCGCCAGCATGCCGATCACGGCCGCGGCCGGCAGCGCCGAGCGCGGTGCATACGGCATGCGCCACAGCCCGCCGTGAAACGCGCCATCGCTGACGAGCTGCAACGGATGCCCGAGCGCAACGTCGGGATGGCCGACGGCAGCGGGATGGCGCAGGTCGTGCACCAGCAGTGCCGCCATCAGTGCGGCGGCGGTCGCCGGTTCGAACGCCGTCGCGCCGAAGCGGTGTGCCGAGCCATAGACCGCGGCGAGCAGCCGGTTCTTCGTGACCGAGTGCGTCAGCGCCGGCGGCGCGATGCGGAACGACACGCGCGTGCCGGTCGAGCGCGCCACCAAGGCGCGCCACAGCTGCTGTCGCTTCGCCAGCAAGTAGTTCGGGCCCTGCTGCACGACCAGCGCGTCGACGAGGCCGCCGAGCGTGTCGTCCGGTGCCGACTGTGGCGCGAGCCACTCGCCGTTGGGCGCAAAGGCATGGCCGAGCGTGGCGAAGCCCGCAAGGCGGGCGGCGAGGCCGCGCTGCGCGTAACGCTCGCGCGCCATGCGCAGCGCGCCGGCCGGCACGGCGCAGGCGTCGGTCGGAGTGGCCAGCATCGCCAGCGTGACGTCGCGCCGTTGGGCCGCAAGCTGCGCCTGGATCGCGTCCATCGCCACGGCGACGCGAACATGGCGCGCGCTGTCGAGATAGGCGTAGGCACCCACGGTCAGCGGACCGCGAGCGGTGGCGAGCCACGCCGCGATCTCCGGCGTGTCGACCATGAGATCAGCGCCTGCGCCGCCGGCCGTGTCGGCCGGATCGCACGGCGCCAGCAGCGTGCCGTTGCCCGCCTGCGCGAGCCGCTGCAGGGCCTGCCAGATCGACGGTCGCGGAAGATCGACCGCGTACACCGTGGCGCGCCAGCCGAGCAGCCAGGGCAGTGGCGACATCTCGGCCTGCGCGCCGAGCAGAGCGAAATTCTGATCCGAGAGGTCGAGCCAGTCGGGATTCGCAAGCACGCGCTCGATCGCGTCGCGAAACGAAGGTTCGAAGAAGCCTGCGGCCAGCCATTGATCGAGCACGCGCCGCAACGCGTCGCCGGCCAGCATGCGGCCCTGCAGCGGCACGGCGAAGGGCGCGGGACCGGCGCTGCGCGTTCCAGCCACGGTGCGCGTCGCCAGCACCCGGCGCGGCATCGCCATCACCTCGTCCAGCGCGGCCTCGGCGCCATCGCGCGCAAAGCGCATGCGCTGGCGCAGCGATTCCAGGCCCGCGACGGCCGTGTCGTGGGTGTCCGCGGCGGAGCGGAAGGCCGCTTCGGTCAGCCGACGCGCGTGCACGATGTAGCGCCGACGCCAGTCACGTTCCTGCGCCGCTGCGGCAGCGGCCGCGGCGCTTGCCGGCCGCAGCGCATCGGCGATGACCGCGCGGCCCGTCTCCAGCGTACTGCGGCGACCGTCCGCGGTGGCCGGGAAGACAACGCCCGAATCGTCCCCTGCAGCGTCGGCGGGCATCGCTTCGACTAGCCGCCGCTCAGCGCCTGCACGATCAGCACCTCGTCGTCCGGCGCCAAGGGCAGCGCGAGGTCGAACACCGGCGCGCCGCGCACGAAGACGCGCACGTGCGGGCGCAGGCGATCCTGCTCGTTGACCATGCGGAAGCGGATTCCCGGGAACTGGCGGTCGAGGTCGTTAAGCACGTCGCCCAGCGTAGAGCCCGTGCCGTCGACCCACGAGCGCTGCGTATAGGACCGCAGCGGGCTGGGGATCAGCACCCTCATCGTCTGGTGTCGCCGGGACGGACGGCTACGGCAGCTCGGCGGCCTCGACGGCGTAGATCTCCGGCAGGTGGCGCGCGATGCAGGACCAGCTCCCGCCTTCGTC
>JBHJND010000278.1:0-2675 GCA_048497655.1 Caballeronia novacaledonica | reverse complement strand
CATGCGCGTGCTCGACGCCTGCGCCGCGCCCGGCGTCAAGACCGCGCAACTGGCCGAGGTCGCCGATGACCTCACCGTCGACGCGGTCGAAATCGACGCCGCGCGTAGCCAGCGGATCGAGGAGAACCTGCGCCGCACGCGGGCCCGCGAGCACGCGCTTGTCCGCCTGCACGTCGCCGACGCGGCCCAGCCGGAGCGCTACGCCGAGGAGCGCTATCAGCGAATCCTGCTTGATGCGCCTTGCACCGCCTCCGGCATCGTCCGCCGGCACCCGGACATCCCCTGGCTACGCCGGCCGGCTGATGTTGCGCAATTAGCAACGGTGCAGGCGCGATTGCTGGACGCGCTGTGGCCGCTGCTGGAGCCCGCTGGTAGATTGCTTTACGTTGTGTGCTCGGTATTTACCGAGGAGGGACCGCGACAGGCGGAGGCCTTTGCGGCCCGCCATGCGGATGCCCGGCCGCTGGCGCTGCCCGGCATGAACGGCGGGCAGTTGCGGCTGCTGCCGGCCCAGGCAACGGCCTGGACGGCGGGCCTGCCAAGCGTTCACGACGGTTTCTTTTTCGCGATTTTCGAAAAGACGTAGATCCCGATGCTGCGCGCGGCCGGTCCGGTCCTCGACGGCGCTGCGCCAGGAGCATCGCCTTTCAGGCGCCTGCTGTGCGCCGCCCTGGTTTCGCTCGGCGCCCTGCTCTGCCTGGCCGCGCCGGCCGGCGCCAACGACCGCATCGAGGTCCGCAGCGCCGAGCTGCGGCCTGCCGCCGACGGCGAGGGACTGGACCTCGACGCCAGCTTCGACTTCGACCTGCCATGGGCGCTGGAAGACGCGCTCAGCCGCGGCGTGCCGCTGTACTTCGTGGTCGAGTTCGAGCTGTACCGCTCGCGCTGGTACTGGTTCGACGAACGCCGCGTCTCGGCATCGCTGACCTACCGGCTGAGCTACAGCCCGTTGACCCGCGAGTATCGGCTGGCGCGCGGCACGCTGGCGCTGCCGTTCAACACGCTCGGCGAGGCGCTGACCACGCTGCGCCGTGTCAGCAGCTGGAACGTGGTCGAGCGAGGAGCACTCGCCCCCGGACCGAGCTACTGGGCGCAGGTGCGCATGCGCCTCGATACCGCGCAGCTGCCGCGGCCGTTCCAGATCGGCGCCATCACCAGCCGGGACTGGACGCTGGTTTCCGAGTGGCGCAATGTGCCGGTCAGGCCCGACCTTGCGCGCTGACCGGGCGCGACGGGGCGGGCGGCCGCCGGTGGCGAGCCTGCCGGCCTGAGCAGACCACCCGATGTCGCCGCTGATCCGCTATTCGTTCATCGCCGCGCTCGCCCTGGGCGGCGTGGCGCTGTTCCTGCTCGCCTCGGCGGCGAGCAGCACGGCGACCTTCGGCCGCCACTACCCGCTGCTGCTGGCGATCAACGGCGCGATCGCCGCGGCGCTGCTGGTGCTCGTGCTGGCGCTGGTCGCCCGGGTGGTGCGCCGTTACCGGGCGCGCCGCTTCGGCGCCAAGCTGATGACGCGCTTCGCGGTCGCCTTCGCCATGATGGGCGTGCTGCCCGGCCTGCTGATCTACGTCATGTCGGTGCAGTTCCTGTCGCGCTCGATCGAGTCGTGGTTCGACGTGCGCGTCGACCGGGCGCTGGAGTCGGGGCTGTCGATCGGCCGCGCCGCGCTGGAGGCGCAACTGGCCGACCTGAGCGCCAAGGCGCGCACGATCGCGCTGGACCTCGCCGAGGTGCCCGAGTCGATGCAGCTGGCCGCCCTGGACCGAGCCCGCGAAGGCGCCGGCATCCAGGAGGCACTGCTGGTCAGCGCCGGCGGCCAGCTGCTCGGCGCCTCCGGCCAGCGCTCCGCGAGCTGGGTGCCGGAGCTGCCGTCGGCCGCCGACCTGCAGCGGGCGCGCACGCAGCGGCAGCTGGCGCTGATCGAAGGCGACCCGCTGGCCACCGACGAGCGCGCCGGCGTGCGCACCCGCGTACTGGTGGCGATCCCGGCGCTCGGTGCCGCATCCGCCCCGGGCTTCAGCCCGCCGCGCGCCGCTGCGCGGGGCGAGCCGCCGGCGCCGGCACTGTCGGCGCGCCGCGCCGAGCCGCGCTTCCTGCAGATGGTCCAGTGCCTGCCGCCGACGGTCGCCGCGCACGCCGCGGCGCTGCAAAGCGGCTACCGCGACTACCAGGAACTGTCGCTCGCCCGCGGCGGGCTGAAGCAGATCTACACCGTCACGCTGACCCTGACGCTGATCCTGGCGGTGTTCGCCGCGGTGGCCGGCGGAATCCTGCTCGCCGGCTCGCTGACCGCGCCGCTGGTGCAGGTGGCCGAGGGCACCAAGGCGGTGGCCGAGGGCAACTTCCGCCGCCTGCGCGAGTACGCCGGCAAGGACGAGTTGCAGGAGCTGACGCAGTCGTTCAACGCGATGACACGCCAGCTGTCGGAAGCGCGCGACGCCGTCGAGGCGCGCTCGCGCGAACTGGAGAACGCGCGCGCCTACCTGGAACGCGTGCTGACCAACCTGTCTGCCGGCGTGATCGTGCTCGACCGCGAGCTGCGGCTGGTCACCACCAACCACGGTGCCGCCCGCATCCTCGGTCTGCCCGCGGCGGCCGGCCGCCGCAGTCTGGCCGAGCTGGTGCCGGAGTTCGCCAGCCAGGTGCAGGCGGCGCTGGCCGACCAGTCGCTGGCC
>JBHJND010000277.1:0-2318 GCA_048497655.1 Caballeronia novacaledonica | reverse complement strand
GCGCGCCGCCGGAGTATTCCGGCGCGATCGTCGACCGCCGTTCGGGGCCGGCAGCCAGCTGGCTTGCAACGCAGCTGGCGGCCGTGCGCGGCGATTCGCGGCCGGTCGGCGCCGGCTTCGACGATGCGGCGCTGAAGGGCTGGATCCACACCTTCCAGCTGACGCAGGGGCTGCCTTCGGACGGCGTTGCCGGCCCGGTCACGCTGATGCAGCTGAACCGCGCCGTCGGCGTCGACGAGCCGCGCCTGCAGGCGGAGAACTGACCGCGTGTCGCTGATCCTCGACGCCCTGCGGCGGGCTGATTCCGAGCGCGAGCGCGAACGCGGCGCGGTGCCCGGCCTGCACGCGCAGCAGATGGAGCCCGCCGCCGCCGAGACAACGGCGGCGGTGCGCGCCCTGCCCTGGCTGGCGGTGGCGATCGTGGCCGCGGCAGTGCTGCTGGCCGCGGCGGCCTGGCTGGTCGCCGGCCGCGATGCACCGCGGGCGGCCGCGGCGCCCGCCGTTGCGCAGTCCGCTGCTCAGGCCCCGGCGTTGCCGCCCGCGCCGCCCGGGGCGGCAGCCGCGTCGGCACCGCCTGTGCCTGCGCCGACCGCGAGCCCGCCGGAGCCCCGGCCGGTGGCCGAGCCGGCGCCGTGGACGGCGCCGGACGGCGGCCGCAAGGCGGGCACGGAAGCGGTTGCAGCGGCCGCCGCGCCGACGCCGGAGGTCAGGACGTTGACGGCACCGAGCGTTGCGCCGGCCGAGGCGCGGATCACGTCGCGCGAGCAACTGCCGGAGGACCTACGCGCGCAGCTGCCGCCGCTGGCGGTGGGCGGTTCGATCTATTCGGCAAGCGCAGCGGAACGCTCGCTCATCATCGACGGCCGCATCGTGCGCGAGAACGATCGCCTGACCGCCGACCTGACGCTCGAGCAGATCCGCCCGAAGTCGGCCGTGCTCCGCTTCAAGGGCCACCGCTTCGAGATCGTCTTCTAGCGGCGCCGGCGCGCCCGCCGGCAGCGCGGCGATGCGGCAGGTGACCCAGGCATGGAGGCCGCCGGCGCCGCGGTGGTACAACTGCGGCTCGAACCTTCCGTTGCGCTGACCGATGAGCCTCGACACCGCCCGCGGCGTGTACGTGATCGCGCCGACGCCGTTTCACGACGACGGCCGAGTCGACGACTCGTCGATCGACCGCATGACCGACTTCTTCCGCGCCGCCGGCGCGACCGGCATCACCGTGCTCGGCCAGATGGGCGAGGCGCCCAAGCTCGACGCCGCCGAGGCGCTGGCGATCGCCGCGCGGGTGATCAAACGCGCCGGCATGCCGGTGGTGGTCGGCGTCACCGCGCCCGGCTTCGCGGCGATGCGCGCACTGGCGCGCGAGTCGATGGAGGCCGGCGCGGCCGGCGTGATGATCGCGCCGCCGAACACGTTGCGCACCGACGATCAGATCGTCGGCTACTACCGGCAGGCGGCGGAGGCGATCGGTGCCGAGGTGCCGTTCGTGATCCAGGACTACCCGCTGACCTTCTCGGTGCAGATGACGCCGGCGGTGATCCGCCGCATCGTGCAGGAGAACCCTTCGTGCGCGATGCTCAAGCACGAGGACTGGCCGGGGCTGGACAAGATCTCGGCGCTGCGCGGCTTCGAGCGCGACGGCTCGATGCGGCACATCTCGATCCTCACCGGCAACGGCGGCCTGTTCCTCGACTTCGAGATGGAGCGAGGTGCCGACGGCGCGATGACCGGCTACTGCTTTCCCGACATGCTGGCCGACGTGGTGCGGCTGCCGGCCGAAGGCAGGCGCGACGAGGCGCACGACCTGTTCGACGCCCACCTGCCGCTGATCCGCTACGAGCAGCAGCAGGGCGTCGGGCTGGCCGTGCGCAAGTACGTGCTGATGCGGCGCGGCGTGATCGCCTCGGAGGCGCAGCGCAGGCCCGGCGCGAAGCTCGGCGCCGCGGCGCGCGCCGAAGTCGACTACCTGCTGTCGCGCCTGGCCCGCGCCGATGCGCGCGCGCGGCTGGCCTGACCGATCGAGACCAACCACACGACCGCAAGGACCCCATGCCCGCCGAATCCCTGCCCCTGGACCCGCGGATCGCCGAGCAGCTCGCCGGCGTGTCGACCGCCACGCTGACCACCGTGCTGCTGAAGAAGGGCCTGCGCAACGTCTGGTTGCGCGGCACGCGGCCGCTCGCCGCCGGGCAGCCGCGCATCGTCGGCCGCGCCTTCACGCTGCGCTTCGTGCCGGCGCGCGAGGACCTGGCCACACCCGAGTCGTGGTCCTCGCCGATCTCCACCCGCGCGGCGATCGAGGCGATGCCGGCCGGCTG
>JBHJND010000276.1:0-1743 GCA_048497655.1 Caballeronia novacaledonica | reverse complement strand
GCCACCCGCAGACGATCGCCGTGGTGCGCACGCGCGCCGAGCCGCTCGGCATCGAGGTGCGGGTCGGCGACGACGCAGCGGCCGCGGCGGCGGAGGCCTTCGGCGTGCTGCTGCAGTACCCGGCGAGCACCGGCGACGTGCGCGAGTACAAGGCGATCGTCGAGGCGGCGCACGCGCGCGGCGCGCTGGTGACGGTGGCCGCCGACCTGCTGGCGCTGACGCTGCTGGCGCCGCCGGGGCAGTGGGGCGCCGACATCGTGGTCGGCAACAGCCAGCGCTTCGGCGTGCCGTTCGGCTTCGGCGGCCCGCACGCGGCGTTCATGGCCTGCCGCGACGCCTTCAAGCGCTCGATGCCGGGGCGGCTGATCGGCGTGTCGATCGACGCGCAGGGCGCGCCGGCCTACCGGCTGACGCTGCAGACACGCGAGCAGCACATCCGCCGCGAGAAGGCGACCTCCAACATCTGCACCGCGCAGGTGCTGCTGGCGGTGATGGCCTCGATGTACGCCGTCTACCACGGCCCGCAGGGGCTGCGGCGCATCGCCCGGCGCGTGCACCGGCTCACGGCGATCCTCGCCGCCGGGCTGCGCAGGGGCGGGCTGCAGGTCTCGGAGCGCTTCTTCGACACGCTGGTCGTGCGCGGCGTCGACGCGGTCAAGGTGCACGCGGCGGCGCGCGGCCAGCACGCCAACCTGCGCGAGATCGGGCCGGAGGCGGTCGGCATCTCGCTCGACGAGACCAGCACGCGCGCCGACGTCGAGCTGCTGTGGCGCGTGCTCGGCGTGCAGGCCAGCGTCAACGAGCTCGACGGCACCGTCGGCGACGCCTTCCCGCCGGCGCTGGCGCGCACTTCCGCCTACCTGACGCACCCGGTGTTCAACACGCACCACTCCGAGCACGAGCTGCTGCGCTACCTGCGCTCGCTGTCGGACAAGGACCTGGCGCTCGACCGCACGATGATCCCGCTCGGCTCGTGCACGATGAAGCTCAATGCCACCGCCGAGATGATCCCGGTGACCTGGCCGCAGTTCGCGCACCTGCACCCGTACGCGCCGGCCGATCAGGCGGAGGGCTACCGGCAGATGATCGGCGAGCTGGAGAAGATGCTTGCCGAGTGCACCGGCTACGACGCGGTCAGCCTGCAGCCCAACTCCGGCGCGCAGGGCGAGTACGCCGGACTGCTGGCGATCCGCGCCTATCACCGCGCCCGCGGCCAGCCGCAGCGCGACGTGTGCCTGATCCCGGAGTCGGCGCACGGCACCAACCCGGCCAGCGCGCAGATGTGCGGTATGCAGGTGGTGGTGGTCAGGTGCGACGACAGCGGCAACGTCGACGTCGCCGACCTGCGCGCCAAGGCCGCGCAGCACGCGGAGCGGCTGGCCGCGCTGATGGTCACCTACCCCTCGACGCACGGCGTGTTCGAGGAGGCGATCCGCGAGATCTGCGAGGTCATCCACGCGCACGGCGGGCAGGTGTACACCGACGGCGCCAACCTGAACGCGCTGGTCGGCCTTGCCAAGCCGGGCAAGTACGGCTCCGACGTCTCGCATCTGAACCTGCACAAGACCTTCTGCATCCCGCACGGCGGCGGCGGGCCGGGCGTCGGGCCGGTGGCCGTGCGCGCGCACCTGGCGCCGTACCTGCCGGGCAGCCTCGGCGGCGACGGCGGGGTCGGCATGGTCTCGGCAGCGCCGTTCGGCAGCGCCGGCATCTTCTGCATATCGTGGATGTACGTGACGATGA
>JBHJND010000275.1:0-6864 GCA_048497655.1 Caballeronia novacaledonica | reverse complement strand
GTTCATGACCGGCCCGCAGGGCGGCGCGTGGATTCCGCTCGGCGGCGCGCTCAAGGGCATGTGGGAGAAGGAAATCGCCGGCCTGCAGATCCAGGCGGTCCCCGGCGCCGGCATCGCCAACGTGCGCGGCGTCGACGAGGGCAAGGCGCAGATCGGCTTCGGCAACTCGAGCACCACTGTCGACGGCCTGGCCGGCAACGCGCCGTACCCGAAGAAAGTGACCAAGGTCTGCCAGCTGGCCAACCTGTATCCGCAGTACTTCCAGGTCGTCGTCACCGCCGATTCGAACGTCAACAGCTTCGCCGACATGAAGGGCAAGTCGGTGGTCACGCAGCCGAAGGGCAACACGGCGGAACTGCTGACCGCGGAAGTGCTGAAGATCAACGGCCTGAACTACCAGTCGCTGTCGAAGATCAGCTTCCAGTCGTACACGGACGCGGTTTCGCTGGTCAAGGACGGCCATGCGCAGGTGTTCACGCTCGGCACGACCGCGCCGGCCTCGTCGGTGATGGACCTCGCCTCGGCGCGCGACATCAAGCTGCTGGCGGTCGACGACAAGACGATGGGCGAGCTGAAGAAGTCGAACGCCGGCTACAACCGCCTGATCATCAAGGCGGGAACCTATCCGAAGCAGGACAAGGACGTGCCGGTGATCGGCTACTCGACCCACCTGGTCGTCGCCTGCGACCTGCCTGACGACCTGGTCTACAAGATGACCAAGATCATGGCGGCCAACGTCGACGGCATGGCGGCGGTGGTCAAGCCGATCACCGGCCTGACGCCGAAGGACATGGCGCTCGACATCGGCGTGCCGCTGCACAAGGGCGCGGCGAAGTACTACAAGGAAGTCGGCGCGCTGTAGAGCGACACGTCCGGCGAAGCGAACGGACAGAGGGGCGGCACGACCGCCCCGCTGCCTTCGCGACGAAGAGCAAGCGCAGGCGGCCGGCACGGGACGCCGCCGAGACAGGGGGGAGTCGATGCTGTCCGACGAGAAGGAGGCGACCCGCCCGGGGTCGCAGCTCCTGAAGTGGACCGTGGCGGCAATCGCGGTGGCGATGTCGCTGTATCACATGTACGCCGCCGCCTTCGGCCCGCCGGAGGCTCTGATCTTCCGCGGCACGCACCTGCTGTTCGCCCTCACCCTCGTCTTCCTGCTGTTCCCGCTGGTGCCGCGCGGCGCGGCGGCCTGGCGGATCGTCGACGCGCTGATCCTGGCCGCCGGCTGGGGCTTCGTGCTGCACATCTTCGTCAACTACGAGTACTTCACCAACCGCATCATCTACATCGACGAACTGACGCTGACGGACAAGTTCTTCGCCGTCGTTGCCGTGCTGGTCGTGCTGGAGGGCACCCGCCGGGTGATCGGCTGGGCGCTGCCGATCACGGCGATCGCCTTCCTCGTCTACGCCGCCTTCTTCACCAACGTGAAGATTCCGGTGCTGATGGAGCAGGTGTACTTCTCCACCGAGGGCATCTTCGGCTCCACCCTCGGCGTGTCGGCCTCCTACGTGATGCTGTTCGTGCTGTTCGGCGCCTTCATGGAGCGCAGCGGCACCGGGCAGCTGTTCATGGACTTCGCGATGTCGATCACCGGCCACGCCGCCGGCGGGCCCGGCAAGGTGGCGGTGGTCAGCTCGTCGCTGTTCGGCACGGTCTCCGGCAGCGCGGTGGCCAACGTGATGGTCGACGGCCCGATCACCATCCCGCTGATGAAGCGCACCGGCTTCCGGCCGCCGTTTGCCGCGGCGGTCGAGGCGGTGGCCTCCACCGGCGGCCAGCTGATGCCGCCGATCATGGGCGCCGCCGCCTTCGTGATGGCCGAGTTCCTCGCCGTGCCCTACGCCCAGGTGGCGCTGTGGGCGGCGATCCCCGCCCTGCTCTATTACGTCGCGGTGTTCTTCGCCGTGCACTTCGAGGCCAAGCGCCACGGGCTGGCCGGCGTGCCCAGGTCGGAGCTGCCGAGGCTGGGCCAGGTGATGCTGCAGCGGGGGCACCTGTTCATCCCCATCCTGATCGTGCTGTTCGGCCTGCTGCTCGGCTACTCGGCGCCGTTGTCCGCCCTGATCGCCGCGTTGTCCTGCCTGCCGGTGGCGCTGCTGCGCGCCGCCACGCGCGAGGGCATCAGCTGGCAATCGGTGCTCGGCGCGCTGCAGGACGGCGCCCGCAACACGCTGGCGGTGGCGATGGCCTGCGCCTGCGCCGGCATCGTCATCGCCTGCGTCAGCATCACTGGGCTGGGGATCGTCTTCACCCAGGCGGTGATCGGACTGGCGCAGGATTCGCTGCTGCTGGCGCTGATGCTGATGGCGCTGGCCGGCATCATCCTCGGCATGGGCATGCCGACCACGCCGGCCTACATAGTCATGGTGGCGCTGTTGGTGCCGGCGGTGATCAAGCTGGGCACCGCCGCCGGCATGCAGGCGGCGCTCGTCACCCCGGCGGCGCACATGTTCGCCTTCTACTTCGCCATCCTGTCGGCGATCACGCCGCCGGTGGCGCTGGCGGTTTTCGCCGCCGCCAGCCTCGCCAAGGCGGACATCTGGACCACCGGCTGGGCGGCGATGCGTGCCGGCGCGCCGGCGTACATCGTGCCGTTCATGTTCATCTACGAGCCGGCGCTGCTCGCCATCGGCGACTGGACCACCGTGCTGCATGCGACGACGACCGCGATCGTCGGCGTGACACTGCTCGCCGCCGGCCTGTTCGGCTACCTGCTGCGGCCGGCGCCGATGTGGCAGCGGGCGCTGCTCGTCATGGCCGCGCTGCTGCTGATCAAGCCCGGCTGGATCACCGACCTGATCGGCGTCGCGCTGGCCGCCGTGGTCATCGTGGCGCAGCTGGCGCGGCCGGTAGCGCCGGCTCGCAGCGGCTGACGCGCAGCGCTACAGGAGATCCCGATGCCCGTTCCCGCCAAGCCGTTCAAGCGGGCCCTGCGCGCGAAGCATCCGCAGATCGGCCTGTGGTCGAGCCTGGCCAGCCATGTTCCGGTCGAGGTGGTCGCCGGCGCCGGCTTCGACTGGCTGCTGCTCGACATGGAGCACGCGCCGAACGAGCTGCCGATGATCCACTCGCAACTGCAGGCCTGCCAGGGCGGCACGGCGCACGCGATCGTCCGTCCGCCGTGGAACGACATGGTGGTGATCAAGCGGCTGCTCGACATCGGCGTGCAGTCGCTGCTGATCCCCTACGTGCAGACCGAGGAGGAGGCGCGCAACGCGGTCGCTTTCACCCGCTACCCGCCGCACGGCGTGCGCGGCTTCGCCACCGGCCCGCGCGCCAACAACTACGGCCGCATCGCCGACTACGTGCAGACCTACGCCGACGAGCTTTGCGTGCTGGTGCAGGTCGAGACGCGGCAGGGGCTGGACAACCTCGAGGCGATCGCCGGCGTCGACGGTGTCGACGGCGTGTTCATCGGCCCGGCCGACCTCGCCGCGGCACTCGGCCACCCCGGCGAACTGAAGCATCCCGAAGTGCAGGCGGCGATCGAGGATGCGATCGGCCGCCTGGTCGCGATGGGCAAGCCGCCGGGGATCCTGATCGGCGACGAGCAGCTGGCCCGCCGCTATCTCGGGCTGGGCTGCCTGTTCGTCGCCGTCGGCTCCGACCTCGCGCTGCTGGCGCGCGGCGCCGATGCGCTGGCGGCGCGCTTCAAGGCGTCAGGCTGACTTTCACCACCCCCGCTCGCTAAGCTCGCGCCCCCCGCGGGGGCACGCTGCTGTCTTGGGGCGGCCCGGCGACAGCGGCTAGGGCCTGCGGTTCGGCGATCCGGTTCAGCTCGTCCTGCGCCAGGCCGAGCTCGTCCGCCGCCTCGACGATCTGCCTCCAGGTCGTCGCGTCGATTGGAATCGCCTGCGCGCGCGCCGCGCGCCACTCGCGCTCGGGATCGCCGGCCAGCCGCACGCGGTCCACGCCCGCCATCGGCGGCGAGGCGCGCACCCAGTCGGCGAAGGCCATCGCTTCCCGCGCCAGCCGCTCGGCGGTGCCGAGCCTGTCGGGATCGACGATGAAGGTGAGCATGTTGTTGATGATCGAGCGGCGGGTCGGCCGCTCGTGCAGCGTGCGGCCGCCGGCCAGCGCGCCGCCGAGGATCTCGCACACCACCGCCATGCCGTAGCCCTTGTGGCTGCCGAACGGCAGGATCGCCCCGCCGGGCTCGACGAACAGCGCGCCCGGGTCGTCGGTCGGCTCGCCGTGCGCGTCGAGCAGAGTGTCCGGCTCGAGCCGCTCGCCCTTGTTGAACGCCACCCGCACCTTGCCCATGGCGATGCGGCTGGTGGCGAAGTCGAGCAGCACCGGCTCCCCGTTCGGCATCGGGATGCCGACGCAGAACGGGTTGGTGACGAAGCGTGCGTCGCGGCCGCCGAAGGGCGCCACCACCGGCTTGGCGATCACGTTGACGAAGTGGATCGACACGTAGCCGGCGGCAACGCACTGCTCGGCCCAGTGGCCGATGCGGCCGATGTGGTGGCTGTTGGCCAGGCCGACCACCGCCACGCCGTGCTCGGCCGCGCGCTCGATGCCCAGCCGCATCGCGTCGAAGGCCATCACCTGCCCGTAGCCGGCATTGCCGTCGAGCATCAGCAGTGCCCCGGCATCGGTCAGCACCGACAGCTGCTGGTCGACGCGCAGGCCGCCCTCGGCGAGCGCCTCGACGTAGCGCGGCAGCATGCCGACGCCGTGCGAGTCGTGCCCGGTCAGGTTGGCCTCGACCAGCTGCTCGGCCACCAGCCGCGCCTCGCGCTCGGCCGAGCCGCCGCGGCTGACGATCGCCCGCACGGCGGCGCGCAGCCGTTCGGGGGCGACGCTGACTCCGGAAGTCGTCGTCTCGATCACCGCATCCTCCTCCCGCCGGGCTCAGGCGACCGGCGTCAGCAGCCGGCCGCTGTCGAAGAAACTGCGCAGGTTGGCGAGCACCGAGTCGGCCATCGCCTGCCGCGTCTCGTGCGTCGCGCTGGCGACGTGCGGCAGCAGGACCACCTCGTCGAGCGCGAACAGCTCCGGCGGGACGTTCGGCTCGTCCTCGAAGACGTCGAGCGCCGCGCCGGCGATCCTTCGTGCCCGCAGGGCGTCGACCAGCGCCATCTCGTCGACCACGCTGCCGCGCGAGACGTTGACCAGGAAGCCGCTGGGCCCGAGCGCGTCGATCACCTGGCGCGAGACGAGGTGGCGGGTGGCCGCGCCGCCGGCGCAGGCGATCACCAGGAAGTCCGCCCATGCGGCAAGAGCCGGCAGAGAAGCTTCGAACTCGTGCGGGCAGTTCTCGACCGGCCGGCGGTTGTGATAGCGCACCGGCATGTCGAAGCCACCGGCACGCCTGGCGATCGCCGAGCCGATGCGGCCCAGCCCGACGATGCCGAGTCGCTTTCCCCACACGCGCGTGGCCAGCGGAAACGGGCCCTTCGGCCAGTCGCCGCGGCGGACGAAGCGGTCGGCCGCCGACAGCCGCCGCGACACGTCGATCAGCAGGCCGAAAGCGAGGTCGGCGACGCAGCCGGTGAGCACGTCCGGCGTGTTCGACACCGCGACACCCCGCTCGCGCGCCGCCGCGAGGTCGATCTTCTCGACGCCGACGCCGAAACTGGCGATCACTCGCAGCGACGGCAGCGCCTCGATCAGCGCACGGTCGGCGCCGAAGCGGGCGGAGGTCGCCAGCGCGGTGAACTCGCCGCCGCACGCGGCGAGAACCGCCCTCGGGTCGGCGTCCTGCGACAGCGGTTGCACGTCGAAGTGCGCGGCCAGCGCGGCCTCGAGGCTCGCCATCAGCGGGCCGTGCTGCAGCAGGCGCGGCTTCATCTAGTGGATCTCCGGATCCGGCGTCGGTGCGCCGTCTTCGAGGAAGTCGAAGTCGCAGCCTTCGTTGGCCTGCTTCACGTGCTGCAGGTACAGCGCGCCGAAGCCGCGCGAATAGCGCTCGGGCGGCGGCGTCCACGCGGCGCGTCGGCGTTCGAGTTCGGCGGCGTCGACCTTCAGTTCGATCCTGCGGCCGGGCACGTCCAGCTCGATCGGGTCGCCGTCGCGCACCAGCGCCAGCGGCCCGCCGACGTGCGACTCCGGCGCAACGTGCAGCACGCAGGCGCCGTAGCTGGTGCCGCTCATGCGCGCGTCCGAGACGCGCACCATGTCGCGCACGCCGGCGGCGAGCAGCTTCTTCGGGATCGGCAACTGGCCCCACTCCGGCATGCCGGGCGCGCCCAGCGGGCCGGCGCTCTGCAGCACGATCACGCTGTCGGCGTCCACCTCGAGCGCCGGATCGTCGATCCGCGAGGCCATGTCGTCGTAGTTGCGGAATACCACCGCGCGGCCGGTGTGCTTCAGCAGCCGCGGATCCATCGCCGCCGGCTTGATCACCGCGCCGTCTGGCGCGAGGTTGCCGCGCAGCACCGCCAGCGCGTCGCTGGCGACCAGCGGCTCGTCGCGGCGGCGGATCACCTCGTCGTTGAACACCGCGCACCCGGCGACATTTTCGCCGAGCGTGCGGCCGTTCACGGTCGGTGCGGCCGTGTCCAGCAGGTCGGTCAGCCGGGCCAGCAGCGCCCGCAGGCCGCCGGCGTAATAGAAGTCCTCCATCAGGTACCTGCCCGAAGGCCGCAGGTTGGCCAGCACCGGCGTGCGCCGCGCAAGCTGGTCGAAGCGGTCGAGGTCGAGGGCGACGCCGGCGCGGCGGGCGATGGCGATCAGGTGCACGATCGCGTTGGTCGAGCCGCCCAAGGCCAGCACGGTGGTCACGGCGTTGTCGACGGCGCGCGCATCGACGATCTCGCGCGGCCGCAGGTCCTCCCACACCATGTCGACGATCCGCTTGCCGGTCAGCGTGGCCATCTGCGCGTGGCGCGAATCGGCCGCCGGGATCGATGCCGC
>JBHJND010000274.1:0-1732 GCA_048497655.1 Caballeronia novacaledonica | reverse complement strand
GTCAGGTTGATCCGCTGCACCTCGCCGCCCGACAGCGTGCGGCTCTGCCGGTCGAGCGTGAGATAGCCCAGGCCGACGTCGCAGAGGAACTTCAGCCGCGCCCGCACCTCCTGCAGCAGCAGCTCCGTCGCCTCGTCGAGCACGCCGGTGAAGGCCAGCCCGTCGAAGAAGCGCCGCACGCGCTCGATCGGCAGCAGCATCAGGTCATGGACCGACAGGCCGGGCAGGCTTTCGAGCTGCGCGTCGGACCACGCCGCACCGACCGGCTTGTAGCGGCGGTAGCTGCCGGCGGCCGACGGCGCGAGCGCGGCGTCGGCGTCGGTCTTGGCGCCGACCCGCCACAGCAGCGCATCGGGCTTCAGCCGGCTGCCGGCGCAGGTGGTGCACGGCGTGTAGGCGCGGTAGCGCGACAGCAGCACGCGCACGTGCATCTTGTAGGCCTTGCTCTCCAGCCAGGCGAAGAAGCGCCTGATGCCGTACCACTGGGTCTGCCACTTGCCGGAGAAGCTAGGCTCGCCGTCCATCACCCACTGCCGGTGCTCTTCGGCGAGCAGGTTCCACGGCGTGTCCAGCGGCACGCCGAACTTCGGCGCCAGCTTCGCCATGTCGCGCTGGCAGTCGGCGAAGCTCTTGGTCTGCCACGGCTTGACCGCTCCCTCGCGCAGCGTCTTCCTTTCGTCCGGGATCACCAGCCCGTAGTCGACGCCGATCACCCGGCCGAAGCCGCGGCAGGTCTCGCAGGCGCCGAGCGGCGAGTTGAACGAGAACGTGCTCGGGTTGGGCTCGGCGTAGTGGATGTCGCAGTCGGCGCAGTGCAGGTCGTCGGAGAACTTCCACGTCTCGCGGGCGTTGCCGTCCTCGTCGAGCATTTGCGCGTCGATGCGCCCGCCGCCGAAGCGCAGCGCGGACTCCAGCGCCTCCATCACCCGCTGCCGCTCCGCGCTGCCGAGCCGCAGGCGGTCCTGGATCACATCGAGGACGAGTTCGGCCCCGGCATCCGCGGCTGCACCACGCTCGACCTTGCCGCCGGAGCGGCCACGCTTCGCAGATGCCTTGCCCTTGCCGGCCGCGCCGTGGCCGGCGGCGGCGACCGTCCGCCGGCCGAAGACCCGCGTGTAGCCCTGCGCCTCGAGGTGGGCGCGGACCTCGTCCTCGCCGAAGCTGGCCGGCACGCGCACCGGGAAGGTCAGCGCGACACGCGGATCGCCCGCCGCCGCGCATCGCTCGGCGAGCGTCTCGAAGATGCTGCCCGGCGTGTCGCGCGCCACCCGCCGGCCGCAGCCGCGGCAGAACAGCGTGCCGGCCCGCGCGTAGAGCAGCTTCAGGTGGTCGTTCAGTTCCGTCATCGTGCCGACCGTCGAGCGCGAGGTGCGCACCGGATTAGTCTGGTCGATGGCGATCGCCGGCGGCACGCCCTCGATGCGGTCGACCTGCGGGCGGTCCATGCGGTCGAGGAACTGCCGCGCGTACGGCGAGAAGGTCTCGACGTAGCGCCGCTGCCCCTCGGCGTACAGCGTGTCGAAGACCAGCGAGCTCTTGCCCGAGCCCGACACACCGGTGACGACGATCAGTTCGCCGGTCGGCAGGTCGAGGTCGAGGTTCTTCAGGTTGTTCTGGCGGGCGCCGCGGATGCGGATCGCGCGGTGGGCGTCGGTGCGGTTCGGATCGTCGGGCATCGGTGAGAGTGCGGCGCGAGGCGGAGTCGCGCGGCGAACCGCATAGTCTAGGCGAG
>JBHJND010000273.1:0-8462 GCA_048497655.1 Caballeronia novacaledonica | reverse complement strand
TGCCGTGAAAGCCCGAGCCCACGCCGAAATCACCCTGCTGATGGATGCGCTGGCGTTCTCCGCCGCCAAGCACCGCAACCAGCGGCGCAAGGACGTCGACGCCTCGCCGTACATCAACCACCCGATCGCGCTGGCCCACGTGCTGGCGGTCGAAGGCGGCGTCACCGACCACCGGACGCTCGCCGCCGCCATCCTGCACGACACGCTGGAGGACACCGAGACCACCTACGAGGAGCTGAAGGAGAAGTTCGGCCGCACGATCGCGCAGACGGTGCGCGAGGTCAGCGACGACAAGTCGCTGTCGAAGGCCGACCGCAAGCGGCTGCAGATCGAGCACGCCAGGCACCTGTCGCGCCGCGCGCGGCTGGTCAAGCTCGCCGACAAGACCTGCAACGTGCGCGACATGGTCGCCCATGCGCCGGCCGGCTGGCCGCTGCAGCGCCGTCGCGAGTACTTCGACTGGGCAAGGAAGGTGGTCGACCAGATCCGCGGCACCCACGAGCGGCTGGAGGCGGCCTTCGACGAGGCGTTCGCGGGCCGGCCGTAGTCCGCAGCCGAGGGGGTGTCAGAGCAGCCGGCGGCCGAGCGCGCCGGCGACACGCCTGACCAGCCAGCGGGGCGCTGCCTGCGTCGCCGTCGTCGCGGCCAGGTTCAGGGCGCCGGGAACGGCGATCACCTCGCCCGCCATGCAGGCGCGGTAGCCCTCGGCGGCCACTGCTTGCACGTCGCCGACCAGCGCGGCGGGCAGCCGCGCCAGCCGGGCACGGGCCTTCGTCGCGCGGCTCAGCATCGGCGTGGCGGTGAGGCCCGGGCACAGCGCCGTAACGGTCACGCCGCTGTCGCGCAGTTCCTCGGCCAGCGACTCGGACAGCGACAGCACGAAGGCCTTGGTCGCCGCGTAGGTGGCCAGGGTCGGCACCGGCTGGAAGGCGGCGATCGAGGCGACGTTGAGAATCCGCCCGCGGCCGCGGCGGACCATGCCCGGCACGAACTGCGCCAGCACCGCCGACAGTGCCGATACGTTCAGGTCGATCATCTGCCGATGCGACCGGGCCGGCATCCGGGCGAACAGGCCGGCTTCGAGCACGCCGGCGTTGTTCACCAGCACGTCGACCGTCAGCCGCCGGCGCCGCAGTGCCGTGGCCAGCGCCGCCGCGGCCTGCGGCCGCGACAGGTCGGCCGGCAGAGCGACCGCCGGCACGCCGAATTCATTGCCCAGGCTTGCGGCAAGCGCCCGCAGCCTGACTGCCCGGCGCGCCACCAGCACCAGCCGATGGCCGCTGCGGGCGAAGCAGCGCGCCAGCGCCTCGCCGATGCCCGACGATGCGCCGGTGATGAGCGCCACCGGCGGCGCCTGCGCCGAACCCGCTCTTGCCATGCCGCCCTCCGGCTGCGCCTCGTCTTCAGCCCGCCGCGCGGGTGAAGGCGGCGACGTCCCACTCGCCGCGGTAGCCCGCGTAGCACTCGACCCGGATCGCCATCGGCCGACGATAGCGCGGCGACCGACCCTGCGGGTTTTGCTGATCCAGGGCCAAAGGCGGCGCGCTGTCCGGGCTCACAATCGGCGCCATACGGCAGCCCCGGCGCCGTCCACCCAAGTTGCCCGCACCGCCATGAGATCGCACCCGATGTCGGCCGTCGACGCGGCCTGGTACCAGATCGACGGACCGGCCAACACGGCGATGATCACGTCGATCGCGATCACCCGCGCACCGCTCGACTTCGAGCGGGTCAAGGCCGTCTACGCGCAGCGGCTGGCGCAGTTCGATCGCTTCCGCTGCCGCGTGGTCGACAGCCGCCTGCCGCTGGCCACGCCGCACTGGGAGGAGGTGCCGGGCTTCGAGATCGGGCAGCAGCTGCACCACATTGCCCTGCCGGCGCCCGGCGGCAAGGCGGCGCTCACCGCGCTGGTGAGCGATCTGGCCAGCACGCCACTGGACCGCGGCCGGCCGCTTTGGGAGGTGCACGTGGTCGACGGGGTCGACGGCGGCAGCGCGCTGATCACCCGCATGCACCACTGCATCGGCGACGGCACCGCCAGCGTGCTGGTGGCGCGCGCGCTGTTCGACACCTCGCCGAAGGATTGGCGCACGCCGGCGGCGAAGCCGCCGCGGCGTGAAGCGAAGCCAGGCCTGGTCGAGCGGCTGTTCACGCCGGCGATCGACGCGGCCGAATGGTCGGTCGCGGCGGTGCGCTCGGTCGTCGGCGGCGCGATCGACGCGGCCACGCACCCGCAGCAGCTCGCCGGGAAGGCGGCATTGGTGCTGGCCGGCGCCGGGACGCTGGCCGCCGAGTTGCTGAAACGGCCCGATCCGCGCTCGCCGCTGAAGGGCGAGTTCGGGCTGGGCAAGCGGGTGGCCTGGTCCGATCCGGTGCGGCTCGCCGACGTCAAGGCGATCGGCGCGCCGCTCGGCGCCAAGATCAACGACGTGCTGGTGGCGGCGATGACCGGGGCGCTACGCCACTACCTGAAGCAGCGGGGCGTCGACGTCGACGGCACGACCGTGCGGGCGATGGTGCCGGTCGACCTGCGGCCGCCGGGACGCGCCTCGGAGCTGGGCAACGAGTTCGGGCTGGTGATCCTCGAGCTGGCCATAGGCAGCAAGGATCCGCTGGCGCGGCTGCGGCGGACCAAGGCGCACATGGACGAGCTGAAGCGCTCGCCGGAGGCGGTGGCGATCCTGGCGCTGTTCAACGTCTTCGGCCACACGCCGAAGGCGGTAGAGGACCTGGCGGTTCAGCTGTTCGGCTCGAAGGCGAGCGTGGTGATGACCAACGTCGCCGGGCCGCAGGAGCCGCTGTATCTCGCCGGGGTGCCGATCGAGCGGGTGATGTTCTGGGTGCCGCACCCGGGCAGGGAACTCGGCATGGGCATCAGCATCCTGAGCTACCGCGGCGCCGCGACGCTGTCGGTTGTTTCCGACGCGCACCTGGTGCCCGACCCGGAGGCGATCACAGAGCGCTTCGCGCGCGAGTTCGCCGGCATGCAGGCGGCGGTGCGGCGGCGGGAGAGGCGGCTGGCGGGCGCCAAGTCAACGCGCCGCGGCGCGGCGGCGAAAAAGGCGGCAAAGAAAGTCGCGAAGACGGCGGCGAAGGCGCCCTCGCAGGCAGGCACACCGGGCCGGCGCGCGAAGCTCTGAAGCCGCCGCGCGCGGCGGCCCCGCCCGGCGCCGCTACTTCCTTGCCGCCGCCACCGCCCGGCCCCACAGCGCCACCAGCTGCTCGTACTCCGCGGCGGCCGCCTGCTGGTCGAGCGGGAACAGCTTGATGCTCTTCAGGTCCGGCAGCCCGGAGAGCTTGGCGACGTTGACGTCGGAGCGCGCCGGCCGGCGGAAGTGCTTGACCAGCAGCGCCTCCTGCACCTCCCTGCTCATCAGCGCGTTGTAGAAGCCCTTGGCGGCTTCCATGTTCTTCGCGCCCTTGATGATCACCATGCCCTCGGGCGCGAGATAGGTGCCCTCGACCGGGTAGACGAGCTTGATCTCCTTCTGCCCGCCGGCGACGAACTCCTGCGCCGCGTACTCGAGGGTCAGGCCGACCGGGTACTCGCCGGTGGCCACGCCCTTGTAGGTGGCGCCGGAGGAGCCGGTGATGATGGCGTTGCGCGCGATCGCCTGCAGCCCGTCGAGGCCGAACTGGCGCAGCAGGCCGTAGACCAGCATGTAGGCGGTGCCGCTGCGGCTCGGGTCGGTCAGCGCGAACTTGCCCTTCCACTGCGGTTCCATCAGGTCGCGCCAGCCCTTCGGCATCGGCATGCCCTTGAGCTGCTTCTCGTTGACCATCAGCACCATCACGTGGTTGTTGGTGCCGATCCACAGGTCGTTCGGGCCGCGGAACTCGGCCGGCGTGCTGGCCGCCTCGGGTGCCCTGAACGGCTCGAAGTACTCCTTGTAGGCGCCGAGCGTGCCGAAGCCGCCGCTCCACATGACGTCGCCGCGCGGGTTGCCGGCTTCGGCCTGGATGCGCTTCATCAGCGTGCCGGTGCCGCCGGTGACCTGCTGCACCTTCAGGTTGGGCATCTTCCTGCGCACCACGTCAAGCGCCGTCTCGATCGTCTCGGTGTTGTTCGACGAGTAGAGCACCACCTGCTGCGCCTGCGCACCGGCGAGCGCCGCCCCGAACAGGGCCAGCGAGGTTACGAGCTGTCGAAGCGTTTTCATGGCGGATTCCCTGGCGCGAGCGCCTTACCTGGTGGAGAACAGATTGATGCGGAAGACCTTCACCGCGACGATGATAGGCGCCAGGATCACCGTCACCAGCGCCGCGCCGTAGGCCGAGGCCAGGCCGAGCCGGCCGCCGTCGACCTGGCGGAAGATGGCGATCGGCATCGTCTCCAGTCCGCCGGTGTACACGACGATCGACGCCGACAGCTCGGAGATGCTGGTCACCCACATCAGGATCGCCGCCGAGACCACCGAGGCACGCATCGCCGGCAGCACCGCCTTGAAGAACGTCGCCAGCGGCGGCACGCCGAGGCTGATCGAGGCTTCCTCGATCGAGTCGGGGATGTTGTACAGCGCCGAGGAGGCGTTGCGCACGGCGAACGGCAGCCGGCGCACCGTGTAGGCGAGCACCATGATGGCGCCGGTGCCGGCGAGCACCAGCCAGCCGGTGTTGAAGGTCTGCACCAGCGCGATGCCCAGCACCGTGCCCGAAATGGTCAGCGGCAGCACGACCACGTAGTCGAGCACCTGCGTCGCCACGCTGCGTTTCTTGATGATCAGATAGCTCGTCAGCACGGCGAGGCACACGCCGAGCAGGGTGGCCAGCGAGGCGAACTGCAGCGAGTTGACGATCGGCTCGGGCGCGTGGCGCAGCGCCCGCTCGATGCTGGCGAGCGACCATTGCCCCCACCACATCACCGGGCCGCGCGTCAGCGTGAAGGCGGCGACGAACACCACCACCAGCGGCAGCAGCGACAGCATCACCACCAGGCCGACCGCCGCGGTGTAGGTGGCCGAGCGCCACGAGCGCACGCGCACGGCGGCCGGCGCGCGGCCCTGGACCATCGTGTAGACCTTGCGCTCGACCACGCGCTTCTGCACGAACAGGATCACGGCGACGATGCCGACGTTGATCACCGACATCGCGCTCTGCAGCGCCGGGCTGCCGCCCATCTCGTTGACGAAGGCGTTGTAGGTCATCACCGACAGCAGCGGCACCTGGCTGGCGAGCAGCATCGACAGCGCGAAGTTGCCCGCCACCAGGGTGAACACCACCAGCGCGTTGACCAGGATCGCCGGCGCCACCACCGGCAGCAGCACCTTCAGGCGGGTGGCCAGCGGCGGCGTGCCGAGGCTCAGCCCCGCCTCCTCCAGCGCGCCGTCGAAGCTGCGCAGCGCCGCCAGAGTGCCGAGGTAGACGTAGGTGTAGTACACCAGCGTCATCGAGACGACGAGCCCGGTCCAGCCGTAGAACGACGGCAGCTGGATGTCCCATTCGGCCAGCGTGCGCGTCAGCAGGCCGTTGTTGCCGGCCACCAGCAGCCACGACTGGCCGACGATGATCTCCGGGATGACGATCGTCATCATCGGCAGCAGCGCGACCAGGTTCTTCAGCGGGAACTCGAAGCGCGCCACCATGTAGGCGAACGGCACGCCGACCAGCACCGTGCAGGCGGTCACCGTAACGCCCAGGGTCAGCGTGTTGGCGAAGGCCTCGCGGTACTCCGGGTCGGCGGCCAGCCGGGCGAAGGCGCCGAGCGACCAGCCGCCGTCGGCGCCGCGCACGCTGTTGGCGAACAGCACCGACAGCGGATAAAGCACGAAGAAGGCGAGCAGCGCCAGGCACGCCGCGGCGAGCAGGCCCCAGGGCCACCACCTGAAGCTCACGGCGGCGCCCGTCGTCGCTCGCTCAGCCGGCCACCACGCGGCAGGCGGCCGGCAGCACGACCTGCACGGCCTCGCCGGCGCGAAAGGCGCCGTGCCCCTTGCCGGCGTGCTGCTCGACGAGCACCTCCGCGCCGGCAGCGAGCCGGACCCGGTACACGGTCTTGGCGCCGAGGAACTGCCGGCGCAGCACCGTGCCGGCCACGCCGTTGGGCCGTGCCGGCGCCGGGTCGACGAGCGCCAGGTCCTCCGGCCGCGCCACCAGCTTCGCCTCGCCGTCGCGCAGGCCGCCGCCGCTGCGGCCTTCGAGTTCCAGCCCGCCCAGTCGGTAGCGCAGCTGCCCGCCGGCGGCGGCGCCGTGCTGCCCGGGCGGCAACTCGACCGGCAGCACGTTGGCCGAGCCGATGAAGTCGGCCACGTAGGCGCTGCCCGGCGTCGCGTACAACTCCTCCGGGCTGCCGACCTGCGCGATCGCGCCGCGGTCCATCAGCGCCACCCGGTCGGACATCGCCAGCGCCTCCTCCTGGTCGTGGGTGACGAACACGGTGGTGATGCCGGCCTCGCGCACCAGGTCGAGGATCACGTCGCGCATCTGCAGCCGCATCTTGGCGTCGAGGTTCGACAGCGGCTCGTCCATCAGCAGCACGCGCGGCCGGATCACCAGCGCGCGCGCCAGCGCGACGCGCTGGCGCTGGCCGCCGGACAGTTGCGCCGGGTAGCGGCCGGCGAACTGCAGCAGGCCGACGTCGTCGAGCGCCTTCTCGGCCCGTCGGCGCAGCTCGCCTCGGGCGACGCCGCGCGCGCGCAGCCCGTAGGCGACGTTGTCGAAGGCGGTCTTGTCGGGGAACAGCGCGTAGTCCTGGAACACCATGCCGATGTCGCGCCGGTGCGCCGGCACGCGCGTCACGTCGTCGCGGTCGAACAGCAGGCGGCCGCCGTCCGGCTCGTAGAAGCCGGCGATGCAGCGCAGCAGCGTGGTCTTGCCGCAGCCGCTGGGGCCGAGCAGCGTGTAGAAGGCGCCGTCGGGGATGTGCAGCGACAACTGCTGCAGCACGGTATGCGTGCCGAAGCGCTTGACCAGGTTCTCCAGCGTGATGGCGGCCATCGACGGGCAATGCGCGGGGATCGTGCCGGGCATTGTAGGAAGGTCGATCCGCACGGCCGCCCGGACTTCCGGCGCCCGGCGGCCGATACTGCGGCTTCGCCCGCGCCTCGCGAGCGCCTCGTACAGCCAGGCCCCCGCCTTGACCGAGACTCCGTCGACCCGCACCACCGCGACTGCGGAGCTGCAGCGCCAGCGCACCGCGTTGCTGCTGGCGTTCGCGCTGGTGCTGGTGTGGGGCGCGAACTTCAGCGTGCAGAAGGCGGTGTTCGCCTCGCTCGGCCCGGGCGGCTTCCTGTTCGCGCGCTACCTGATCATGCCGGCCTGCGCGGTGCTGCTGCTGTGGCAGCGCTACGGCACACGCTGGCCGAAGGTCTCGCGCGGCGAACGGTGGGCGCTGGTGCGGCTCGGCATCATGGGCCACCTGCTGCACGTCGGGCTGGTGAGCTACGGCATCCACTGGTCGACGGCGTTCTCGAGCTCGGTGATCCTCACCGTCGGGCCGGTGTTCACGTTGTTGCTGCTGCGCCGTGCCGGCTACGAACGGCTGACCCGCGCGCAGGTGGCCGGTGTGGCGGTGGCCTGCGCCGGCGTGCTGCTGTTCCTGTCGGAGAAGCTGCTCGCTGCCAGCTGGCAGGCGAGCAGCGGCGACCTGGTGCTGCTGGTGGCCGCGTCGTTCTTCTCCGCCTACACGGTCGACGCCAAGCCGCTGATCGAGAAGCACGGCGGCATTACCGTGATGACCTACGCGACGCTCGCCGGCAGCCTGCCGGTGGTGCTGGTCAGCCTGCCGGCGGCGCTGGCGGTCGACTGGGCTGCCGTGCCGCCGGCGATCTGGGCCGGTACGCTGTGGGCGTCGATCGTCTCGGCGTTCCTCGGCTGGCTGGTCTGGGGCTGGGTCAACGCGGTGCGCGGTGTGGCCCGCACGGCACCGCTGATGTACCTGATGCCGCCGGTGGCCGGGCTGGTCGCCTGGCTGACGCTGGGCGAGAGCTACACCTGGATCAAGATCGCCGGCGCGGCGGTCACGCTGGCCGGGGTGGCGCTGGCGCAGTTTGGCAGGCGGGTCTAGGCACGGTCCGCTTCGATCGGCAGGGCCTCGCCGGCCGCGCGGCCGATTGACCTTCGTCACCCCGCGCGGCCCGCGGCGGGCGTAGCTTGCTCTGAGGGAAGCAGCGAGGAGGACCCATGGAAACGTTGCTCTTCTCGGGCGTGCTCGACCTGCCGTGGTGGGGTGTCGCGTTGATCGCGCTGGGCCTGACCCACGTCACCATCGCGTCGGTCACCATCTTCCTGCATCGCCACCAGGCGCATCACGCGCTCACCCTGCACCCGATCGCCAGCCATTTCTTCCGCTTCTGGCTGTGGCTCACCACCGGCATGGTCACCAGGGAATGGGCGGCGGTGCACCGCAAGCACCACGCCAAGTGCGACACGCCCGATGACCCGCACAGCCCGCAGGTGCTGGGCATCAACCGCGTGCTGTGGGGCGGCGTGTTCCTGTACGTCAAGGAAGCCAACCGGCCCGAGAC
>JBHJND010000272.1:0-1846 GCA_048497655.1 Caballeronia novacaledonica | reverse complement strand
CGACCATCACCTTGCCGGCGAAGCCGGCGGTCGAGCGGCCGCCGAAATCGGTGTCCTTGACGAGCTGCTGGACGTCGGTCTCGCCGAGTTCCATCTCGGCGGTGGGGCTGAGCTCCTCTTCCAGCGCCTCCAGTTCCTTTTCCAGCTTCTGTTCCAGCTTCTTCTTGTCCACCGCGCGCTCCCCCGAAATGCAACGGGCGGCCGAGGCCGCCCGTCGAACTCTACGCCTGCATCAGACGCAGCCGGCTACTTGATCCAGCCCTTCTCCCTGTAGAAGCGGGCGGCGCCGTCGTGCAGCGGTGCCGACAGGCCGTTCTTCACCATTTCTTCCGGGTTCAGATCGGCGAGGGCCGGGTGCAGCTTCTTGAACTCGTCGAAGTTGTCGAACACCGCCTTGGTCACCGCGTAGACGACGTCGGCCGGCACCTTGGCGGAGCTGACCACGGTGGCCTGCACGCCGTAGGTGGTGGTCGGCTGCGGGTTGTTCGGGTACATGCCGCCCGGGATCGTCGCGATCGCGTAGTACGGCTTTTCCTTGACCAGCTTGTCGACCGCCGGACCGGTCAGCGAGACGAGCCTGGCGCCGCAGATCGTCGTCGGGTCCTGGATGTTCGCCGACGGGTGGCCGACGGCGTAGAAGAAGCCGTCGATCTTGCCGTCGCACAGCGCCGGCCCGTGCTCGTCGGGGCGCAGTTCGGAGGCCAGCGCAAAGTCGGCCATCTTCCAGTTCATCGCCGCCAGCAGTTCGTTCATCGATGCCAGCGTGCCCGAGCCGGGATTGCCGACGTTGAAGCGCTTGCCCTTGAAGTCCTCGAACCTGGTGATGTTCGCTTCCTTGCGCGCCACCACGGTGAACGGCTCGGGGTGCAGTGCGAACACCGCGCGCAGGTCCGACATCGCGCCGTCCTTCTGGAACTGGCCCTGGCCGTTGGTCGCGTTGAACTGGATGTCCGACTGGGCGACGCCGAACTCGATCTCGCCCGACTTCAGCAGGTTGACGTTGGCCACCGAGCCGCCGGTGGACTCGACCGAGCAGCGCAGGCCGTGCTTGGCACGGTCGCGGTTGACCAGCCGGCAGATCGCGCCGCCGGCCGGGTAATACACGCCGGTGACGCCGCCGGTGCCGATGGTGATGAACTTCTGCTGCTGCGCGGCCGCCGGCAGCGGCGCGGTGGCGGCGAAGCCGACGGCCATGGCCGCGGCGCAAAGGGAAAGCGTCAGACGCATCGTGATCTCCTTGGGTTGATTGAACGCGACCGCAGCGTCGGCGATCGGGCTTCGGGGATTGGTCGACTGGCAGGGCATCGCTGGCGCGGCCGAGCCCTCTGCCGCCCTCCGCAGGCCGAAAGCTACTCCAGACTAGGCGGCGGCGCGAATCGCCGCGTCGACCGCCTGCCGCAGCCGCTCGACCAGCAGGTCGAGTTCGTCGTCGCCGACGATGAACGGCGGCGCCAGCAGCACGTGGTCGCCGCTGCGGCCGTCGATCGTCCCGCTCATCGGGTAGCAGAGCAGGCCGGCCGCCATGCCTTCGGCGCGTATGCGCGCCGCCAGCCTCGACGCCGGGTCGAACGGCTGCTTCGTCGCGCGGTCGCGCACCAGCTCTAGCGCGAGGAACAGCCCGCGGCCGCGGATCTCCCCGACATGCTGATGCTCGCCGAAGGCGGAGTCGAGCCTGGCGGCGAGCTTCGCACCCTGCGCGGCGCAGCGCTCGACCAGGCGGTCGCGCTTGAACACCCGCTGCACCGCCAGCGCCGCTGCGCAGGCCATCGGGTGGCCGATGTAGGTGTGGCCGTGCTGGAAGAAGCCGGAGCCCTGCGCGATGGCGTCGATCACGCGGCCGGACACC
>JBHJND010000271.1:0-6255 GCA_048497655.1 Caballeronia novacaledonica | reverse complement strand
CCCGGCGCGGTGATCGGCCTGTCCGGCGGCATCGACTCGGCGCTGACGCTGGCGATCGCCGTCGACGCGCTCGGTCCGGAGAAGGTGCGCACGGTGATGATGCCGTCGCAGTTCACCGCCGACATCTCCTGGCTCGACTCGCGCGAGATGGCGCACACGCTCGGCGTGCGCTACGACGAGATGCCGATCAAGCCGATGTTCGACGGCTTCCTCGCCGCGCTGGCGCGCGAGTTCCGCGGCCTGCCGTGGGACACCACCGAGGAGAACATCCAGGCGCGCATCCGCGGCACGCTGCTGATGGCGCTCACCAACAAGTACGGCTCGATCGTGCTGACCACCGGCAACAAGAGCGAGATGGCGGTCGGCTACTGCACGCTGTACGGCGACATGGCGGGCGGCTTCGCGGTGATCAAGGACATCCGCAAGACGCTGGTCTACCGGCTGGCGCGCTGGCGCAACGAGGTCTCGCCGGTGATCCCCGAGCGGATCATCACCCGCGCGCCGAGCGCCGAGCTGAAGGCCAACCAGACCGACCAGGACTCGCTGCCGCCCTACGACGTGCTCGACGGCATCATCGAGCTGTACATGGAGAAGGGGGCGAGCCTGCCGGAGATCGTCGCCGCCGGCTACGCGGCGGCGGACGTCAACCGGGTGGTGCGGCTGATCCGCGTCAACGAGTACAAGCGGCGGCAGGCGCCGGTGGGCATCCGGGTGACGCACCGGGGGTTCGGTCGCGACTGGCGCTATCCGATCACCAACCGCTTCCGCGAGCAGATCGCCCCGTAGCGGCTGCCGGCCTGCCATACAATCGGCCCCGAACCGGGAGTACGCAGGAGGAGAACATGAAGCTGATCACCGCGATCATCAAGCCGTTCAAGCTCGACGAGGTGCGCGAGGCGCTGGCCGACACCGGCGTCACCGGGCTGACCGTCACCGAGGTCAAGGGTTTCGGCCGGCAGAAGGGCCACACCGAGCTGTACCGCGGCGCCGAGTACGTCGTCGACTTCCTGCCCAAGGTCAAGGTCGAGGCCGCCGTGCCCGACGCGCTGGTCGAGCGCGCCATCGAGGCGATCACCAAGGCGGCGCGCACCGGCAAGATCGGCGACGGCAAGATCTTCGTCTGCCCGGTCGAGCAGGTGGTCCGCATCCGCACCGGCGAGACCGGCGAGAGCGCCGTCTGAGGGGGCGTGTCATTCCCGCGCAAGCGGGAATCCATGACCTCTTGTAGGCACGCCGGATCCCCGCTTTCGCGGGGATGACTCACACAGCGCCTACCGCCGCGTCATCTGCAGCGCCGCGTCGAACAGCGGACTGGCCAGGTTGGCCAGTTCCTCGACCACGTTCAGGTGGTGCAAGCCCGGCATCGGGATCTCGCGCACCAGGTTGCGCGGCCAGGCCTTGCCGATCAGCGCCGTCTGCCGCCTGAACTCTCCCGACTCGAGTGCCCCCACGGCCGTGTAGAGCGGCCGGCCGGTGGCCGGCGGCATGCGCACCGGCGACAGGAGCCGCGCGCGCTTCGCGTCCAGACCGAGGTCCGCCCGGATGAAGGGCGCGTGGCGCAGCGGCTCCAGGTCGTAGATGCCGCTGATCGCCAGCCCGCCCTTGACCAGGTCCGCCGGCAGGTCGGCTCCGAAGGCGGGCCAGATCGCCGCCATCATCATCGCCGTGAGGTGCGCTCCGGCCGAGTGGCCGACCAGGCAGATGCGGTTCGGGTCGAAGCCCAGCCGGTCGCCGTTGCGGTACAGCCAGGCGTGGGCGCGCAGCATCTGGCGGACGATCTCCTCCATCGGCGTGGCCGGCGCCAGCCCGTAGTTCAGCAGCGCCACCGACACGCCGTGGTTGACGAACGGCGGCGCGATCCATGCGAAGTCCGACTTGTCGAGCGAGCGCCAGTAGCCGCCGTGGATGTACACCAGCAGCGGCGCGCCGTCACGGCTGGCCGGGAACAGGTCCAGCCGCTCGCCGGTCGTCTCGCCGTAGTTCAGATCGATCACGCAGGCGCGCAGCCGCCGCACCGCCGCCGACTGCTCGGCCCAGCGGGCGAAGATCTGCGGGTGCTCGGGAATCGACGCGCGGGCGTTGTACTCGCGCTCGCAGAATTCGGCCGTGTATCGCATCGTCGCCCTTCCGGCTGGCCGCGGGCCGCCGCGGCCCGGGTGCGGCCAGTCTACCCAGCCCGGCGAAGCCGCCTCGCCCGCGAATTGAGTACAATTCGCGCCCTGTCGGGGACGTAGCTCAGCTGGGAGAGCGTCGCGTTCGCAATGCGAAGGTCGGGAGTTCGATCCTCCTCGTCTCCACCACCGAACTGAAGCGGGCTGGCCTCTGGGCTGGCCCGTTTGCTTTCGGGCACCTCATCGATCGGACGGTTGCTCGTCAGTCCTCCAGGAACCGCCGGCAGAAGGAGTCCAGGTCGACGATCGGGCAGAAACCGGTCGTTCCCGCCAGCGCCAGCAGGTCGCGGTCGCCCGAGATCAGTACCCGAGCCTTGCCGGCCGCCGCCACGTGCAGGAAGACAACGTCGGACGGGTCGCGGCAACGCGGCACTGCCGGCGGCGGAAAGGGAACCCGGACCACCTGCACCCAGGGCAGATAGTCGGCCAGCAGTTCCGCCTGTTCGTCGGCTGCCAGTCCGAACTTCGGATAGGCCAGCACGCGCACGAGTTCCTGCGCGGTCGCGGTACTGGCCAGCGGCGTGAAGCGCCCCGACTGCCAGCCGGCGCGGACACGCGCGGCGGAGCCGGCGCCGAACAGCAGCGCCGATAGGACCACGTTGGTGCCCAGCACCACGCAGGTGGCACCATCATGACCGCCGGGTCGTCTTCTTCGCGGGAGCCGTCCGGGTCTTGCGACCGGCCGCGCCGTGGGGGGCCGGCGGCTCGGCCGCCACCGCGGCTGCACGCGCCCAGCGCACCGCGTCGGCAACGTCCGCTTCGGTCAACCCCAGTGCGGCGAGCTTGGCGCGCACGGCGTCGCCACGCTGGATCCGCACCGGCGTCAGGACGATCTGCCCCGCGCGCACTTCGACGTCGAAATACTGCGCCTGCCCGACCGCTTCGACAGCGCTCTTGGGCAGGGTCAGCTGGTTCTTGGAGGTCAACTTGGCGAGCATGGGGTTCAGGTTTGTAAGGATTCCTTACTCTAGCAGAGTGGCGGGAGCCGTTCGCGACGCGCCGCGGCCCCGCGCCCGTGGGCGGTCGCCCGAAGGGCCGGGGGGGATAAGATCCGCGCCTCCCGGCATCGGGCGTCGACGGCGAGACGGAGCGCTTCAGCCGCGACCGCCGGCACGTCAAACATGGATCGGCTCGCCCCCAGCGCCTATCACGATCCGCGCGAAGTGGTCTGGAAGCACCTGGTGGCGCAGGCTTACTGGGACATCCTCGACCTCCTCGGCGGTGAAGGCATCGCACCCGGCGCCTTCGAAGGGATCCGCTTCGCTTTCATGAAGTCGTTCAACGGCAACCACGAGATCGACCTGCTCTGCCGGCAGGCCGAGCAGGCGGCCGCCGCGCTTCTCGCCGGGCTGCGGCAGCAGGGGCGTGCGCAGGCGGCCGTGGCGGTCGCCGGCGTGGTCGACGCGCTGCGCGGCTCGCTGGCGCGGGCGATGGACAGCCTGCAGGGCCTGCGGCAGGTCGACCGCACGCAGAGCCACGTCGTCGACCGGCAGGTGGCCATCGCCGGCAGGCCGGCCGAGGAGTTCGCCGCCAACCCGGACTACATCGCCGCCACGCTGCAGCTGGTCGGCGAGGACTCGGCCGAGGTCGCCGCGCAGGCGCTCGCCGCATGGCGCGGCGGCTTCGCCCTCGACGGCGGGCTGCTCGAACTGGTGCGCGATGCCCTCGCGCAGGGCTGGCACGCCGACGACCTGCTCGCCGAGGTGCTGCTGCGCGAGCAGCGCTCCGGCGCCTACCCGAGCCTGCGCGAGTTCGAGTTCGTGCCCGGCCGCGGCGCGCAGGACAACCACCGCGCCAGGCGGCAGGCGATCGAGGAGGGGTACTTCCTGCTCGGCCGGCTGATGTCGTGCGTGTCGCTGATGAACCCCGGCAGCGCGCCGCTTGCCGCCGGCGAGCTCGACCAAACCTGCCCGGTCACCGCCACGTTGACGCAGGCCGGCTTGCCGCTGACGCCGGCGCGGCTGAAGGCTTTCCGGCGGTTCATGCTGGTGCACGCCACGCACGGCCTGAACCCGGCCGAGTTCACGGCGCGGATCGCCTCTTCGGTACGGACAAGCTTCCCGCAGGCGCTGGTCGCAAGCCTGATGGTGCGCGCGGGCAAGGTGCACGCCGGTGCGCTGACCGAGTGCATGCGGCAGGCGGCGGCCTGCCTGGCGGCGCCATCGAAGGAGGAGTTCGCCAGGCGCCAGTTGCGCGAGGGCGAGCTCTATGGTTTCGGCCACCGGATTCACAAGCGCGAACGCGCCGCCGGCGGCGACGCCGCGGGAGGCGACCCGCGCGTCGCCTTCCAGATCGCGCTGGCGCGCGAGGCGTTCCCGGAGCAGCAGGAGAAGATCGACTCGCTCGAGCAGTTCGCGCGGGTCGTGCGAACGATCAAGCCTGGCCTGGCGCCGAACACCGACTTCGGCGCCACGGTGTGGTTCCTCTGCTTCGGCCTCGCACCGCAGGTGGGCGCCGGCATCTTCTGCATGAACCGGCTGCCGGGCCTGATCGCGCAGGTGATCAACCAGCTCGACTTCAAGGCCAATGCCTTGCGGCCGCCGCTGGCGGTCAACCTGCCTTACTCGCCCTGAATCCACGCATGTCGCAAGCGAAGCCCGTGGCCATCGTGCTGGCCGGCACCAACCCGCACATCCCGCTGATCGAGAACCTCAAGGCGCGCGGCTACCACGTGCTGCTGGTCGACTACCTGGCCTCGCCGCCGGCGGCGCGGGTGGCCGACGAGCACTCGCGCCTGAGCACGCTGGCGATGGACGACGTGCTGGCGCTGGCGCGCGAGCGCCGGGCCGAACTGGTGATCGCCGCCTGCGTCGACCGCGCCAACGTCACCGCCGCCTACGTCGCCGAGCGGCTCGGCCTGCCGGCGCCATACGGCCACGCCACCGCGGCGCTGGTCGCCGACAAGCTGCGCATGAAGCAGGAACTGGTGCGGCTGGGCATCCCGACCGCGGCGTTTGGCGTGCTCGGCAGCCCGGCGCAGGCGGCACAGCTGGCGATGGGCTTCCCGGTCGTCGCCAAGCCGATCGACACCGGCGGCTCGAAGGGCGTGCGCAAGGCCTCCGACGCGGCCGAGCTGCAGCTGGCCGTCGACGAGGCGTTCAAGGCCAGCCGCGCGCCGCAGATCCTGGTCGAGGAGTTCCTGGCCGGCGAGGAGGTCTCGGCCGACTGCCTGGTGCAGGACGGCGAGGCGCATGTCCTGCTGCTGCGCAAGCGCTACACGCAGCGCGGCGTCGGCGGCGCGGTGCTGTCGGCGTACGCCTCGGTCAGCCCGGCGGCGATCTCGCCCGCGGCGCGGCAGCGCATCGGCGGCGTGACGCGCGACATCGCGCGCGGCTTCGGCCTGCGCACGACGCCGCTGCTGGTGCAGTTCATGGTCGACGGCGACGAGGCGCGGGTGATCGAGTTCGCGCCGCGCGTCGGCGGCGGGCTGAACTACCGCTTCGTGCTGCTGAACACCGGCGTCGACATCATCGACGCCACGGTCGACGCCTACCTCGGCCGGCCGGCCCTGCCGGCCGGCGGCACCGGCCGCGGCTACCTGTCGGCCAACCACGTCTACACGGAGGCCGGCCGCTTCGGCGAGGTGCGCAACGTCGAGGCGCTGCTCGGCGAGGGAACCGTCGCCGAGTTCTACCTGCACAAGGCGCGCGGCGCGCCGATCGGCGCCAGCATGTCGAGCGCCGACCGCGTCGCCTCGTTCATGGTGCGCGCCGACAGCGAGGCGCAACTGCTCGGCCGCACCCGCGAGGCGATGCAGCGGCTCGACGTGCTCGACGTCGAGGGCCGCAGCATCATGCGGCGCGACGTTTACCTGAAGGCGCTGTAGTTGCAGGCCGCCGCGCCCGGGCAATCGACGCGGCGAACCCGATGGCAGTCGCCCGTCCGATCTTCCGGCGCGGTCAGTCGACGAAGTCCGCCACGGCGGCGGCGGGCACGACGTCGATGCCGGAAGCCAGCGGGTAGGGCTTCTCGCCCGGGTAGATCACGAGCAGGCGCTCCAGCCTCAGGTCGGTCATCGCTATGCGCATGGAAGGCGTTAGCCTCGGCGCATCGGTACGCTTGATCTCGACGCCGATTCGGCGCC
>JBHJND010000270.1:0-2555 GCA_048497655.1 Caballeronia novacaledonica | reverse complement strand
GTGAACACCTGCGCGTGGCCGTCCTTCACCAGCGACACGGCATCGGTGTAGGACTGGAAATTGATCTTGGAGAGCGACTGGTAATTCAGGCCGTTGATCTTCAGCACCTCGGCGGTGAGCAGTTCCGCCGTGTTGCCTTTCGGCTGCGTGACCACCGACTTGCCTTTCATGTCGGCGAAGCTGTTGACGTTGGAGTCGGCGGTGACGACGACCTGGAAGTCTTGCGGATACAGGTTGGCCAGCTGGCAGACCTTGGTCACCTTCTTCGGGTAGGGCGCGTTGCCGGCCAGGCCGTCGACGGTGGTGCTCGAGTTGCCGAAGCCGATCTGCGCCTTGCCCTCGTCGACGCCGCGCACGTTGGCGATGCCGGCGCCGGGAACCGCCTGGATCTGCAGGCCGGCGATTTCCTTCTCCCACATGCCCTTGAGCGCGCCGCCGAGCGGAATCCACGCGCCGCCCTGCGGGCCGGTCATGAACGTCACCTGCTGCGCCGCCGCCGGCACGGCAAAAGCCGCAGCGAGGGCCGCAGCGCACATCGCGCGTACGAGTCTCATCGTGTCTCCTTTGGAAGGGGTCGATCCCGGTTGCGCCCGGAATGCGCGATGCAGTTTAGGGGCTCCGGGTCGATAAATCACCCTCCGGCAGGGTAGCGCCGCCGGCGGCAGGTGGGGGAGCGGTAGAGGTGCCGCGCCCCGCGGCCGGGCGATGCCGGCACCGCGGGGCGGGTCGAAGGCGGCGCGGCGCGGGCGGCGAGGCCGCCCGCCGTCCGGTCAGTAGTGCCCGCCCGAGAACTGCGGGAACAGGACGTTGTTCTCCAGGTGGATGTGCTGCATCACGTCGTCGACCAGCTTGCGAGTGCCGGCGTACAGCGCGTGCCAGCTGGTGCAGGCGTCCGCCGGCGGCGTGTGGTTGTTGGTCAGCGCCTCCAGCTGGCGCAGCCGCTCGCCGTGCTCTACGTGCTCGTGCTCCATCACCTGGATCGGCCCCATGATCATCGGCACGCCGCCGGCGCGCATCATCGGGAACAGGATCCGCTCCTCCTTGACCATGTGCTCCTCGATCGCCTCGGCGATGTGCTCGAGCAGGTGGGCCAGCCCGCGCGGCACCTGCGGATGCTCGGCGTGCCGCTCCTCGACGCGGCGGGCGAGCGCGATCAGCTCGGGCAGTTCGCGGCGGTGCGTCTCGTGGTAGCGGGTGAGGATGTGGTCGATCAGCGGCAGCGGCTCCTCCGGCGCCTCGGCCGGCGACGGGGACAGCGCGGCGAGGTCGCGCTCGACGGCGCGCGCGTCGATGCCGGCCGCGGCGGCCGCCTCGCCCAGCGTCTGGCTGCCGCCGCAGCAGTAGTCGAGGCCGTAACGGCGGAACACCGCAGCGGCGCCCGGCAACTCGCGGGCGATGTCGCCGAGCGCGCGCTCGGCGGTGGGAAGTTCGATGGCGACGTTCATGGGCACTCCTTTGCCTGGGTTTGTCGTGGTGCGCGCAGTCTGCGAGCGAGCCGGCAGCACTGTCTCTAACCTGGATCAAGCGCGGCGGCCGCCTACCTCCTGCGGGCAATGCCGCGCGGGCCGGGCCGCTTGATGCAGATCATTTCGGCGAGCTGCGGGGGCTCGGCGCAGCTCGCTATAGTCGGCGGCGACCGACCCTGGCCGGACGCCGCATCAGACGGAGACCGAGATGACCGAAAGCGTGAAGTACCTGCTCGACGAGTCGCGCATCCCGCGGCACTGGTACAACCTGATGGCCGACCTGCCGAAGCCGCCGCCGCCGGTGCTGCACCCGGGGACGCTGAAACCGGTCGGCCCCGACGACCTCGCGCCGCTGTTCCCGATGGCGCTGATCGCGCAGGAAGTGTCGACCGAGCGCGAGATCGAGATCCCCGAGCCGGTGCGCGAGGTCTACCGCCAGTGGCGGGTGACGCCGCTGTACCGCGCCCGCCGGCTGGAAAAAGCGCTGCAGACGCCGGCGCGCATTTACTACAAGTACGAAGGGGTGAGCCCGGCCGGCTGCCACAAGCCGAACACCGCGGTGGCGCAGGCCTTCTACAACCGCGAGGCCGGAGTGAAGCGGCTGACCACCGAGACCGGCGCCGGCCAGTGGGGCTCGTCGCTGGCCTTCGCCGGCGCGGTGTTCGGCATCGAGGTGCAGATCTTCATGGTGCGCGTGTCGTACAACCAGAAGCCGTACCGGCGGGCGCTGATGGAAACCTATGGCGCGCGCTGCGTGGCCAGCCCATCGATGCAGACCAGCTACGGCCGCAGCGTGCTGGCGAAGTCACCGGAAAACAACGGCAGCCTGGGCATTGCCATCTCCGAGGCCGTGGAGATTGCTGCCAGCCGCGACGACACCAAGTACGCGCTTGACTCGGTGCTCAACCACGTGCTGTTGCATCAGACGGTCATCGGCCTGGAGGCGATGGCGCAGCTGGAGATGGCCGACGACTACCCTGATGTGATCGTCGGCTGCACCGGCGGCGGTTCGAACTTCGCCGGCATCGTCTTTCCGTTCCTCGGCAGCCAGCTGCGCGGCGGCCGCAAGGTGCGCATCGTCGCCGTCGA
>JBHJND010000269.1:0-2644 GCA_048497655.1 Caballeronia novacaledonica | reverse complement strand
CACGCCGACGCAGAACGGCGCGCAGTACCGCGCCGTCGTGTCCGCCAACGGGCAGTCGCTGACCACCAACCCGGTGACGCTGACCGTCACGCCGGCGCCCGTGCCGCCGTCGATCGCGGTGCAGCCCGCCGACCAGACCGTGACCGAACCGGCCGTCGCGAGCTTCAACGTCACCGCCTCCGGCAGCGGCACGCTGACCTACCAGTGGCAGCGGCTGGCCGCCGGCACCTGGTCCGATATCGCTGGCGCGACCGCGGCGAGCTACACCACGCCCGCCACACTCCGCTCGGCAGACAACGGCGCGCAGTTCCGCGTGAATGTGACCAACAGTGTCGGCTCGGCCACCAGCAACGTCGCGACGCTGACGGTCAACCCGGCGCCGGTGGCGCCAAGCTTCACGACCCAACCCGCCGATGTCGCGGTGACCGAACCGGCGACCGCCAGCTTCACAGTCGCCGCGACCGGCACGCCGGCACCGACCCTGCAGTGGCAGGTCAGCACTGACGGCGGCACGACCTGGGCCAATGTCACGACCGGCAGCGGCGCGACCAGTGCGACCTACACGACGGCGGCCACGACGATCGGCATGAACGGCTGGCGCTACCGGGCTTTAGCGACCAGCAGCGCCGGCACCACCGCATCGAACGCGGCGCGACTGACCGTCAACGCCGCGGCCTCCCCCCCGACGTTCACCCAGCACCCGTCCAACGCGATCGTGCCGAGCCAGACCAGCGCCACCTTCACGGTGGTCACCAACGCGGTTCCGACGCCGACCTACCAGTGGCAACGGCAGGCGCCCGGCGGCGGCGGCTTCCTCAACATCACCGGCGCCACCGCGGCCAGCTACACGACGCCCGCGGTCTTCTTCCTCGACGACGGTGATATCACCGACAGCGGCGCGCAGTACCGCGTGGTCGTGACCAACAGCCAGGGGACCAACACCAGCAACGCCGCGACCCTGACCGTCACGCCAGCCGTCCTGACCGGCTTCACGCAGGTGTCCGCCGGCTTCCGCCACGTGCTGGCCCTGCGCAGCGATGGCACGGTCTGGTCCTGGGGGGACAACAGCTACGGGCAGGTCGGACGTAGCTGCACGACCTGCTCGCCGCGGCCGGTCAATGGCCTGACTGGCACCTTCACGCAGGTGCTGGCCCGCGGCGACACCTCGTTTGCGCTGCGCAGCGACGGCACGGTCTGGGCCTGGGGCTACAACGGAAGCGGCCAGCTTGGCCGCAACCTCGGGCAAGGCAACGGCAGCAGCAGCCCAACACCGGCCGCCGTGCTGCGCCAGAGCGACCTGCTGCCGCTCGCCGGCATCGTCGGGCTGACGATGACCGAGGCCGGCGGCAGGGGCGGTGATGCCTCGGTGCTCGCCTGGACCGCCGCCGGTGTCGCCTGGAAGTGGGGCCATGCTTTCATCGAACCTAACCTCGGCGGCTATCCGAACAGCGCGTTCATCACCGCCGTGCCCCATGTCTATTTCGATGCCAGCACTGCGGCGCGTACGCTCGTGCGTGCAGCGGCGGGGGGATCGGGCACGGTGGTCGCGCTCGATGGCAGCGGCGGCGCGGTGTACTGGACCTGCAACTTCGGCGGCTGCTCTGGCGGATCCACGGCCGTGCTGTCGTTTGCCAGCATCGGATTCCAGGGCACCGCCATCGACTTTGCGATTGACAACACGCGCGTTGTGCTGGTGCGCAGCGACAACACGCTCTGGGGCCAGCAGTACGGCCTCAACGGCGACACCTGGAATGTGCTCAACCAGCCGCTGGTCCAGCTTGCCGTGCCCGGCCCGGTCACACGCGTGGCAGTCGGGCGCAGCGGTCAAGTGACCTATGCCTGGGGCGCGAGCGGCGTCGTGTACGCGGCGGGTGTCGATCTGGACGGGCAGCTGGCCGACGGGACCCCCGGCGCCGCGCGTCCGACGTTCGCGGCGGTGCTGACTCTGAACGATGCCACTGCGGCGGTCGCCGGCAGCGTAGCCGGGCTCGCTCTGCGCGCCGGCGGCGCGCTTTGGGTCTGGGGCAACAATGCCTACCGCACCAACGGCACGACCGACAGCGCCAACCGGCCGGTCGGCTCGACCGGCTGGCAGCAAAGCGAGGCGACACCGTTCGCGGCGCGCGGGCGATAGCACATCGCGCCGGCGCGCGGCGAGAGCCGCCGCCGCCGGTGCCCTGGCGCTGCGGCCGGCCGCTGGTCGGCTGGCCGTTGACAAGCGGGCAGGCTCCTATCAAAGTAATATCACTTTGATAGGAGCCACTCCATGCAGCCAATGCCCCGAACGCAGGAAATCGAACGCTCGACCTCAAGCGGCTACCTCTGGATCGCCATCGGCCTGGCACTGATCGCGGCCGGGATCTTCTTCGTCGTCCGCCCCGCGGGTCTCATCGGCGTGGTCGCAGGCGTGGTGTTGATACTCGTCGGCGCCTTCGTGCTCGCGGGCCTGTACATGCTGCAGCCGAACGAGGCGGCGATCCTGCTGCTGTTCGGCGCCTACGTCGGCACCGACCGCACCGAAGGCCTGCGCTGGGCCAATCCGTTCTACCGCAAGCAGAAGATCAGCCTGCGCGTGCACAACCTGATGAGCGAGCGGCTCAAGGTCAACGACAAGCGCGGCAATCCGATCGAGATTGCGGCCGCG
>JBHJND010000268.1:0-6747 GCA_048497655.1 Caballeronia novacaledonica | reverse complement strand
GACGACGTCGACCTGTGCTGGCGGCTGCAGCAGCGCGGCGGAAGGATCGGCTTTCACGCCGGCGCGATGGACTGGCACCACCGGCGCAACTCGCTCGCGATGTACTGGAACCAGCAGAAGGGCTACGGCAAGGCCGAGGCGCTGCTGGAGGAGAAGTGGCCCGAGCGCTACAACTCACTGGGCCACCTGTCGTGGGGCGGGCAACTGTACGGCCGCGGCTTCACGCTGCCCTTGCCTTCCGGCCGCTCGCGCATCTATGGCGGCGTATGGGGCTCGGCCGCCTACCAGTCGCTCTACGCGCCGGCGCCGATGACGCTGCTGGCGCTGCCGCTGATGCCGGAGTGGTGGTACCTGGTCGGCGTGCTCACGGTCCTGAGCGCGCTCGGCTTCTCGTGGCCGCCGCTGTTCCTCTTCGCACCGCTGTGGCTGCTGGCGCTGGCGGCGCCGCTGGCGCAGGCGGCGCTGGCGGCAGCGCGGGCGACATTCCCCGTTCCCGCGCGCAGCGCCGGCGAGCGCCGGCAGCGCTACGCACTGGTGTTCTTCATGCACCTGCAGCAGCCGATTGCCCGCCTGATCGGCCGCCGGCGGCACGGTCTGACTCCGTGGCGGCGACGCGGCGCCGCAGCCGGTGCCGGCCCGGCGCCGGCGCGGCTCTGGAGCGAGACATGGCGCGCGCCGGAGGCCTGGATCACCGAGTTCGAGGCGGCGCTGCGCACGCCAGGCGTCGTCGTGCATCGCGGCAGCGATACCGATCACTGGGATCTCGAAGTGCGGGGCGGCCTGCAGGGGTCGTTGCGCCTGCGCTTTGCGGTCGAAGACCACGGTGCCGGAAGGCAACTGCTGCGCCTGCATGCCGCCGCGCACACCCCTGCGCCGGTGCGCTTCGCGGCCTGGGGCGCCGCGATCCTGGCGATCGCAGCGGCCCTGTCGGGCGCTTCCGTGGCCGCCGGCGCGCTCGCCGCCGGCGCTGCCGCGCTGGCCTGGCGCACCCATCGGGATCTGCAGCAGGCGCGCGACGGCTGGAGCGCGGCCTGCGCTGCCGTGGCGGCCCTGGGTGCGGTGCAGACGGTGCGTCCGGAGAGCAGCCAGGCCGGCGTCGAACCGGAGCGAGCCGAATGACCGCGATGCCGGCCCGTCATCTGGTCCGCCGCCTGCTTGCGCACCTGCGGCCATTCCGGCTGCAACTGATACTCGTCGTATTCATCGACCTGCTGTCCATTCCGATCACGCTGCTGACGCCGCTGCCACTGGCGATCGCCGTCGATTACGCGGTCGCGGGCAGATCCCTGCCCGACTGGGCGACGGCATTCCTGCCGGCGGCGCTCACCGCTGGGCCGCTGGGCCCGCTGGCGCTGGCGGTCGGCCTGATGCTGGCGATCGCGCTGCTCGGCCAGGCGCAGCGAAACGGGGCCTGGCTGCTGCAGTCGTGGGTCGGCGAGCGGGTCGTGCTCGCGTTCCGCGCGGAGCTCTTTCGCCAGGTGCAGCGGCTGTCGCTCGTCTACCACGATGCGCGCGGCACCAGCGATTCGCTGTACCGGATCCAGTACGACGCCACGGCGATCCAGTGGATCGCCGTCTATGGTGTCGCGCCGCTGCTCACTGCGGCGGGCACGCTGGTGGGCATGTTCTTCGTGCTGCTGTCGATGGACACCAAGCTCGCTCTGATCGCGCTGTCGGTCGGGCCGCTGCTCGTCCTGCTGACGCACCGCTTCGGACGGCACGTGCGCCTGCGCTGGCACCTGCAGAAGGAGATCGAGAGCTCGGTCACGTCGGTGCTGCAGGAGGTACTCACCGGCCTGCGTGTAGTCAAGGCCTTCGGCCAGGAGCGGCGCGAGGAGGCGCGCTTCCTGGATCGCGCCGGTCGCGAAGTAAGCGCCAATCTCGCGGTCGTGCGCGCGCAGGCGGCGTTCTTCGCACTGACCACGCTGGTGCTTGCCGCGGGTACGGCTGCGGCGCTGTGGGTGAGCGTGCGCAACGTGCAGGCCGGCACGCTGACGCTGGGCGGACTCACCCTGGTCATGGCGTACCTGGCGCAGCTCTATGGACCGCTGGAAACCCTGATGCACAAGTTCAGCGAGTTGCAGAGCTCGTTCGCCAGCGCCGAGCGCGCCTTCGCCCTGCTCGACGAGACCGTCGATGTGCAGGACCGGCCCGACGCGAGGCCGCTGGCGGGCGCCCGCGGCGAGATCGAACTGCGCGACGTCGGCTTCGCCTACGTCGCCTCTTCGCCGGTGCTCGCCGGCGCCAGCGCGCGCTTTCCTGCCGGCACACGGGTCGGCATCGTCGGCCGCACCGGCGCAGGCAAGACGACGCTCATCAACCTGCTGACCCGCTTCCACGACCCGGACAGCGGAGCCGTGCTCCTCGACGGCACGGACATCCGCGACCTGAAGCTCGAGGACCTGCGCCGGCAGTTCGCGATCGTCCTGCAGGAGCCGGTGCTGTTTTCGACCTCGATCGCCGAGAACATCGCCTACGGCCGGCCGCAGGCGAGCGAGGCGGAGATCGAGGCGGCGGCGCGCGCGGCCAATGCGCACGAGTTCATCGCCGCGATGCCGGACGGCTACCGCACGCAGGTCGGCGAGCGGGGGATGATGCTGTCCGGCGGCCAGCGCCAGCGCATCGCCCTGGCGCGGGCCTTCCTCAAGGACGCGCCGATACTGATCCTCGACGAGCCGACCAGTTCGGTCGACCTGAAGACCGAGGCGGCAATCATCGAGGCGATGGAACGGCTCATGGCCGGCAGGACGACCTTTATCGTCGCCCACCGGCTGGCGACGCTGCGGCATTGCGACGTGATCTATGCGGTCGAGGACGGCAAGCTGGTGCCGGCAAGCGTCGAGGCCTCGGAGCCGCTGCTGGCCAATCGCGGACTCTCGCCGGAAGTGGCCGTGGCTCAAGAACTGGAGTCGACTGAATGAAGGACCTGCGCGTCGTCGTCCTGGGAACGATGGGCGCCGACCCCTACGCGGGCATGGCGTGGATGCACATGCAGATCGCCGGCGGGTTGTTGCGCATCGGCTGCGACGTTCACTATCTCGAGACGACGTCGGCGTGGCCGTACGATCCGATGCAGGGCATGCGCGTCGCCGACGCCGCCTACCCGACAGCCCACCTGGCGGCGACCGCCGCCCGCTTCGGCCTTGGCGAGCGCTGGGCCTACCGCTGCAGCTGGTCCGACGGCCGCTGGCTGGGACCGGACGCTTGCCGCGCCGATGACCTCCTGAAGACCGCCGACGCGGTGCTGAACGTTTCCGGCTCGACGTCGCTGAAGGAGGACTACCTCCACTGCACGCGCCTGGTCTACCTCGGCACCGATCCGGTGGGCGACGAGTTGCTCTACGCGGCCGGCGACCCGCGGCGGGTGGCGATGATCGACGAGCACCAGGACGTGGTGTCCTATGGCGAGAACATCGGCACGCCGCGCTGCCCGCTGCCGCCGTTGCCGCGGCTGCGCGGGCACACGCGGCAGCCCGTGCTGATGGACCTCTGGGAAAGCGGGCCGGACACCCCGCCGATGCGCGACCTGTTCACCACCATCGGCAACTGGCGCCAGGACGGACAGGACGCGGTGTTCCAGGGTCGGCCGTTGCGCTGGAGCAAGCACCACGAGTTCCTGAAGTTCGTCGACGTGCCGCGCCGCGCCGGACGCATCGTCGAGCTGGCCACCAACCTCGGCGATCCCGACGACGAGCCGGCGCCGGAGCCTTCGCCGCAGGATCTCGACCCTAACGAGATCCGGGGCGCCGAGAGCCTCGACGGCCGCCACGCGCGCCTTCTGCTGGAGAACGGCTGGCGGCTGGCGGACGGGCCGGCACTTTCGCTCGACCCGTGGAAATACCGGGACTACATCCTGTCGTCGAAGGCCGAGTTCACCGTCGCCCGCGAATTCAACGTGCTGCCGCGCAGCGGCTGGTTCAGCGAACGCAGCGCCTGCTACCTCGCCGCGGGCCGACCGGTAGTGACGCAGGACACCGGCTTTTCCGATGTGCTGCCCACCGGCGAGGGGCTGTTCGCCTTCACCACGTCGGAAGAGGCGGTGGAGGCGATCCGCGCAATCGACGCCGACTACCCGCGCCATGCCCGAGCGGCAAGGGCAATCGCGCACGACTGGTTCCGCGCCGAAGTCGTGCTGCCCAGGCTGATCGCCGACCTCAGCCTGTAAAGCGTGCGCTACCTCATCGTCAATGCCGACGACCTGGGCCTTTCGCCCGGCGTCAACGCAGGCATCGGACAGGCGCACGAGCACGGCATCGTCACCAGCGCCAGCCTGATGGTGCGTGCGCCGGCCGCCGAAGGCGCGGCCGAGTACGCGCGGCGGCATCCGGCGCTCGGCGTCGGCCTGCACGTCGATCTGGGCGAGTGGGCCGTGCGCGACGGCCAGTGGGAGGCGGTGTACGAGCGCGTGCCGCCGCACGATGCCGGGGCGGTTCAGGCCGAGGCGCTGGCGCAGCTCGAGCGCTTCCGCCAGCTGATCGGCCGCGAGCCTGATCACATCGACTCGCACCAGCACGTGCACCGTCGCGAGCCGGCGCTGACCGTGCTCGCCACGCTGGCGCATCGACTGGACGTGCCGCTCCGCGGGGCGGGCCGTATCGGTTTCTGCGGCGAGTTCTACGGCCAGACGGACGTCGGCGAGCCGCTGCCCGGACGCGTCAGCGTCGAGGCCCTGCTGGTCCTACTCGATCGCCTGCCGCCCGGGGCCACCGAGCTCGCCTGCCATCCCGGATTCGTCGACGATTGCGATCCGCTGGGCGGCACGATCTACCGGCTCGCGCGCAACGCCGAAGTCGCGGTGCTTTGCGACTCGCGCGTGCGCGCGCGCGTCGCTGAGCGGGGCATCGTGCTTGCCACCTACGCGCAGGCGGCACGTGCAGTCGGGGGCGAGCGGTGAGCCGCGCGGCCGTCGGCGGCGGCGAACGGCTGCGGATCGTCGTCATGGGCTACGTGGTCCGCGGGCCACTCGCCGGCCCGACCTGGCATCACCTGCAGTACGTCCTCGGGCTGCACGACCTGGGGCACGACGTCTGGTTCCTCGAGGACAGCGAGGACTACCCGAGTTGCTACGACCCCGAGCGGCAGGACGTAACCGTCGACCCGAGCTACGGCTTGCGCTTCGCAGCCCGCGTGTTCGACCGCGCCGGAGTCGGCGAGCGCTGGGCCTATCACGACGCCCATGCCGGACGCTGGCACGGGCCGGCCGGCGAGCGCATGAAGGGCATCGCCGCCAGTGCCGACGTGCTGATCAACGTTTCCGGCGTCAATCCAGTGCGGCCGTGGGTCGAGGGCATCCAGCACCGGGTGCTGGTCGACACCGATCCGGTGTTCACGCAGATCGACCTGATCGAGGACGCCGCCAAGCGCGAGCGTGCCCTGGCCCACCGCCATTTCTTCACATTCGGCGAGTGCTTCGGCAGGCCCGGCTGCAGCACGCCCGACGACGGCCTGCCATGGCAGCCGACCCGCCAGCCGGTGGTGCTGCGCGCCTGGCCGGTGGCGCCGCCTTGTCCGAACGGCCTGTTCACCACGGTGATGCTGTGGGACAGCTACGACCCGCGCGAGTACCGCGGCCAGCACTACGGCATGAAGGCGCTGTCGATGGTAGACGTGTTCGACTTCCCGCGGCGCTGCGGGCCGCGTTTCGAACTGGCGCTCGGCGGCCTGACCTCGCCGACGCAGCGCCTGCTCGATGCGGGGTGGCGGTTGCGCGACCCGATCGCCACGACCTGCGACCCATGGCTCTACCAGCAGTACATGCACGCTTCGAAGGCAGAGTTCAGCGTCGCCAAGCACGGCTACGTGGTCAGCGGCAGCGGCTGGTTCAGCGAACGCAGCTGCGCTTACCTCGCCTGCGGCCGGCCGGTGGTGACGCAGGACACGGGCTTTTCGCGCTTCCTCCCTGTCGGCGACGGGCTGCTCGCCTGGCGAACACCGGAGGAAGCACTGGAGGCGCTCGCGGAGGTCGAGGCGCACTACGAACACCACTGCCGGGCAGCAAGAGAGTTCGTCGAGGCTCATTTCGACGCGCGCAGCGTCCTGGCGAACCTGCTCGACGCCGTCTCCGCCACGCCGCTTCCGCCTGCAGCGGAGGGGGCATGACCGAACGCGCCGGGACCGCCGACCGCGCGGCGGACTACTTCAACGAACTCTGGCGCCACGGCGACCCCTGGGACCTCGACACCGACCCTTTCGAGAGTGCCAAGTACGAGGCGCAGCTGGCTCTTCTCGACGCCGGTGGTCGCCGATACGGACGCGCCCTGGAAATCGGCTGCGCGGCAGGGGTGTTCACGCGCCAGCTGGCGCGGCGCTGCGAGTCGGTCGTCGCGCTCGACATCGCCGAGCCTGCCATTTCGCTCGCGCGCTCGCGCACCACTGCCACCAATGTCGAGTACCGGCTCGGCAACATCATGCAGTGGGATGCCGAGCTGGACGGCCACTGGGATCTCGTCGTGCTGGCCGAGACCGTCTGCTACCTGGGCTGGCTGTATCCGTTCTTCGATGTCGCCTGGCTGGCACACCGCCTCCACGAAGGGAGCCGACCTGGCGGACGGCTGCTGCTCGCGAACACCTGCGGCGGGGTCGACGACTACCTGCTGCGCCCCTATGGCCTCGCGTCGGACCGCGTGGCGGCGTACACGCGCACCGACGTGCGCGTCGTGTGGCGCAGCGCGGACGCGCGCTTCAGCGCCGAGGCGTTCGCCGAGAACCTCGAGAACGAGATCGTCTACGCGCGCAACGCGACCACCG
>JBHJND010000267.1:0-7120 GCA_048497655.1 Caballeronia novacaledonica | reverse complement strand
GGTGTTGGCGATCGACACCACGTCCGGATAGCCGATCGCCACCGCGAGCGACGAGTTCTTGGTCAGGTTCAGGTACTGGTTGGTCATCGGCGGGATGATCACGCGCAGCGCCTGCGGCAGCACCACCATGCGCATGGTCTGCCCGCGCGACAGGCCGATCGAGCTGGCCGCCTCGACCTGGCCGTGCGGCACCGAGGCGATGCCGGCGCGCACCACCTCGGCGACGAAGGCGGAGGTGTAGAAGACCAGACCGAGCAGCACCGCCATGAACTCGGGCGTGACGGTGCCGCCGCCGGTGACCGACATCTCGCCCTGCTCCGGCAGGTTCAGCGCGGTTGGCGCGCCGCCGATCAGCCAGCCGGCGAAGGCGAATACGACGATCGTCGCCACCGTCGGCCAGAACAGGCGCGGCACCCGGCCGGTGGCCTCGAACAGCCGCATCGCCCGCCGCCGGTAGTAGGCCGCGACCACGACGCCGAGCGCCGCGCCGGCGAGCGCCAGCAGCTGGCCGGTGCCCCAGACCGGCACCGGAAAGGCGAAGCCGCCCTTGCTCAGGAAAAACAGGCCGAGGACGGACATCGGCTCGCTCGGCGACGGCAGTGCCTCGGTGAAGAGCAGGTACCACATGATCAGCTGCAACAGCACCGGGATGTTGCGGAACAGCTCGACATAGCCGTAGCACAGGCCGCGCACGATCGCGTTGCGCGAGAAGCGGCCGATGCCCAGCATCGTGCCGAGAACCGTGCACAGCACGACGCCGATGACGGCCACCCGCAGCGTGTTGACCACGCCGACCAGGAACGCCTTCCAGTACGGATCGAGCGCGTCGTAGCTGATCAGCATCTCGCCGATGTCGAATCCGGCGGGCGAGAGCAGGAAGTCGAAGCCGCTCTGGATGCCGCGCACACGCATGTTCTCCATGGTGTTGTGCGCGAGGAACCAGATCGCCGCGGCGATCGCCGCGACGGCGAGGATCTGATAGACGACGCTGCGGAATGCCTGGCTGCGCCAGGACCACTCGCGTCGCTTCGGCGGGGCCCGGCCCGGCGGCGCCTGCGACATGCTTGTACCCTCCCCCGGCAGAAACCGCTCTCGTTCTCGTTCTAGCTATGCAAAGCGCATGCCAGCGCCTGCGCTTTGCACAGGGGCCTCGGCGGCAGCCGAGGCCCGGCGTTGCCGCTGCGGCGCCGCCCGGGAGGGCGCCGCAGCCTGGCCCGGATCGACGATCGCGGGCCTCAGCGCACCGGCGGCGCGTACATGATGCCGCCCTTGTTCCACAGGTTGTTCATGCCGCGCGGCAGCCCCAGGGCCGACTTCGGGCCGACGTTGCGCTCGAAGATCTCGCCGTAGTTGCCGGACGTCTTCACCGCATTGACCATCCAGTTCTTGTCCAGGCCCAGCAGCTTGCCGGTGTCCTCGCTCTTGCCGAGGATGCGCATCACCACCGGGTCCTGGCTCTCGGCCAGCAGTTTGTCGACGTTGGCCTGCGTGATGCCGTACTCCTCGGCCTCGACCAGGCCGAAGACGACCCACTTGGCGATGGCGAAGAACTCGTCGTCGCCGCGGCGCACCACCGGGCCGAGCGGCTCCTTGGAGATCAGCTCGGGCAGGATCACGTGCTCGGCAGGGACCTTGGCTTCCTTGTTGCGCGTCGACGCCAGGCCCGAGGCGTCCGTGGTGTAGGCCACGCAGCGGCCGGCGAAGTAGGGGCCGGTGGCCGCCTCGAGCTTCTCGAACACCACCGGCTTGATGCCGAGGTTGTTGGCGCGCGAGTAGTCGGTCAGGTTCTTCTCGGTTGTCGTGCCCGACTGCACGCACACCGTCTGGCCCTTCAGCTGCTTGGCGCTCTTGATGTTGCTCTTGACCGGCACCATGAAGCCCTGGCCGTCGTAGTACGTCACGCCGGTGAAGGTCAGGCCGAGCGACGCATCGCGGGTCAGCGTCCAGGTCGTGTTGCGCGACAGGATGTCGATCTCGCCCGACTGCAGCGCCGTGAGGCGCTGCTGCGCGTTCAGCGGCACCCACTTGACCTTGCTGCCGTCGCCGAGGATCGCCGCCGCGATGGCGCGGCAGACGTCGACGTCCAGGCCGGTCCAGTTGCCCTGGCTGTCGGCAGCGGAGAAGCCGGCCAGGCCGGTGTTCACGCCGCAGACGAGTTGTCCGCGCGCCTTGATCGCATCGAGCGTCTTGCCGGCATGCGCCGGCGCTGTCACCGCTGCGGCAGCGACGGCAGTCGCGGCGAGCAGCGTCTTGACGAAAGTCCGTTTCATCTTGGAATGTCTCCTTGGTCGACAGAAAGACCTCGGCGCGCCTTGTGCCCGGCGCGCCAGCGGCCGTGCAATCTAGCACCGGCCTTCGAAGCCCGGCAAACGGAACTTTCCCCCAAGCCTCTCGCGCCCCAGCCGCGGGCTTTCGCCGCACCGCAGCAGCGCAGCGCGCACTACGTCGGCGCAGCTTCCCCGGCCGGCGCCTCGTGCCGGGCCTGCATCGCCCACAGCCGCGCATAGGCTCCGCCGGCGGCCAGCAGCTCGCCGTGCGTGCCGCGCTCGACCACCCGCCCCGCCTCCAGGACGACGATCTGGTCTGCGTTGACGATGGTCGACAGGCGGTGCGCGATGACCAGCGTCGTGCGGCCGGCGGCGATCGCCTCCAGTTCGCGCTGGATCACCCGCTCGGTCCTGCTGTCGAGAGCCGAGGTCGCCTCGTCGAAGACCAGGATCGACGGCCGCTTCAGCAGCGTGCGGGCGATCGCCACCCGCTGCTTCTCGCCGCCGGAGAGCTTCAGGCCGCGCTCGCCGACCATGGTGTCGTAGCCGTCGGGCAGGCGACTGACAAACTCGTGGATGTGCGCCGCGCGCGCCGCGGCGACGATCTCCTGCTTCGACGCGCCGGGGCGGCCATAGGCGATGTTGTATTCGATGGTGTCGTTGAACAGGACCGTGTCCTGCGGCACGATGCCGATCGCCGCGCGCAGGCTCGCCTGGGTGACCTCGCGCACGTCCTGCCCGTCGATCAGCACGCGGCCGCCCTGTATTTCGTAGAAGCGGAACAGCAGGCGGGCCAGGGTCGACTTGCCGGAGCCGGTCGGCCCGACCACGGCGCAGGTGGTGCCGGCCGGCACCGCGAAGTCGACGCCGAACAGCACCTGCCGGCGCGGGTCGTAGGAGAAATCGACGCCTTCGAAGCGGATCGCCCCGCCCCTTAAGGCCAGCGGCCGCGCATCCGGCGCGTCGGCGATCTCGCGGTGCTCGCGCAGCAGGCGGAACATGCGGTCCATGTCGATCATCGCCTGCTTGATCTCGCGGTAGATCACGCCGAGGAAGTTCAGCGGGATGTACATCTGGATCATGAAGGCGTTGACCAGCACCAGGTCGCCGATCGTCATCCGCCCCTCGATCACGCCGAGCGCGGCCCGCCACAGGATCAGCGTCAGGCCGAAGGCGATGATCAGCGCCTGGCCGCTGTTGAGCAGGTTCAGCGACTGCTGCGACTTGATCGCCATCGCCTCGCTGTCGGCCAGCGTGCCGTCGTAGCGGCGCGCCTCGAACTCCTCGTTGCCGAAGTACTTCACGGTCTCGAAGTTCAGCAGGCTGTCCACCGCGCGCGAGGCGGCCTTGGCGTCCAGCTCGTTGACCTGGCGGCGGAACTGCGTGCGCCAGTTGGTCACCACGAAGGTGAAGGCGATGTAGACGGTCAGGCTCGCCACCAGGATCGCCGCGAACCAGATCTCGTAGTGCCACAGCAGGTAGCCGATCACCAGCGCCAGCTCGACCAGCGTCGGCAGGATCGAGTACAGCGTGAAGCTGACCAGCGAGGAGATGCCGCGGATGCCGTGGTCGATCTCGCGCGTCACGCTGCCGGTGCGCCGCTGCAGGTGGTAGCGCAGGCTCAGCGCATGCAGGTGGCGGAAGGTCTGCAGGGCCAGCGTGTGCACCGCCGCCTGGGTCACCTTGACGAAGAAGAACTCGCGCAGCTCGGTGAACAGCGACGTGGCCAGCCGCAGCGCGCCATAGCCGGCGATCAGCGCCACCGGCACCGCCAGGATGGCGCCGGCGGGCCGCTGCACGAGCGCGTCGACGATCTGCTTGAGCAGGATCGGCACGCCGACCACCGCCAGCTTAGCCGCCACCAGACAGCCGACGGCGAACAGAACGCGGCCGCGGTAGCGCCACAGGTAGGGCAACAGCGTGCGCAGCGTGGCCCAGTCGCCGCGCGGTTCCCCGGGGCCGAGTGCGGCGCTCGGCTCGGCGCCGGCCGCTGGCCTCATCCCTCGCATCGGCGTAACCTCGACCGCAACCGGCGCGCCTGATCTGTCGCTCGGACTAACACGAAGTGGCAATCGCCATTCAAGCCGGCATTATTGACGATGCCAGCGGGCGGCGGCAGCCGACGCATCCCGATTCCACCCGGCGCCCACCCAGGCCTGCATGCCGAGCCGGTACCGCAGCTCCCGAGTCTTCATCGTCACCGGCGCCAGCGAGGGCATCGGTGCCGAGCTGGCGCTGCAACTCGCCGGAGGAGGCCACTGCCTCGTGCTGGCCGCGCGCAACGAAGAGGCGTTGCGCAGCGTCGCCGCCCGGTGCCAGCACAACGGCTCCAAGGCCATCTCGGTCAGGACCGACGTCGCCGTCGAGGACGACTGCCGGCGGCTGGTCGAGCTCGCGCTGCAGGCGTTCGGCCGCATCGACGTGCTGGTGAACAACGCCGGGCTGTCGATGCACGCCACCTTCGACGAGATCACCGACTGGTCGACCTACGAGCGGCTGTGGCGGGTCAACTGCATGGGTACCGTCCACTGCACGCGGTTCGCCTGGCCCCACCTGAAGGCGGCGCCCGGCAAGCGCGGCGGGCAGGTCGTCGGCATCAACTCGCTGGCGGGCCGCACCGGCGTGCCGGGCCGCACGACCTACTGTGCCAGCAAGTTCGCGCAGGCCGGCTTCCTCGAGGCGCTGCGCATCGAGGCGGCCGAGCACGGCATCGCCGTCACCGTCGTCTATCCGGGCGTGGTGGCGACCGAGACCCGGCGCAAGGGCCTGAACGGCAGGGGCGAGCCCGCCGGCGCATCCAGGCTCGACGAGAGCCGTGCGATGCCGGTCGACGAGTGGGCGCGGCAGATCGTCTGCGCCATCGAGGGCCGCAGGCGCGAGCTGGTGATGACCGCCAGGGGCCGCTTCGGCCTGTGGCTGAAGCTCGTTGCGCCCGGCTGGGTCGACAACCTCGCCCGCAAGGCCCTGAAGAGGGAGGACTCCTGATGAGCGACGTTGCAACCGGGCTGCCGGATGCCAGCCCGATGCTGCGCGTGATGCCGATGCCGGCCGACGCCAACATCCACGGCGACGTGTTCGGCGGCTGGATCATGGCCCATGTCGACGTCGCCGGCGCGATTCCCGCCGCGCGGCGCGCCAACGGCCGCGTGGCCACCATCGCCGTGACCAGCTTCCTGTTCAAGAACCCGGTGTTCGTCGGCGACCTGCTCTCCTTCTACGCCCGCGTGCTGAAGACCGGCCACACGTCGGTCACCGTCGAGGTCGAGGTCTACGCCGAGCGCAACCGGCTGCAGGCCGAGGTGGTCAAGGTCACCGAGGCAACGCTGGTCTACGTCGCCACCGGCGAGGATCGCCGTCCGCGTCCGCTGCCGCCGCTGGCCGAGGGCTGAAGGCCGGACGGCGGCGCTGCTGCGCACGCGGGATGCCCGGCCGTGCGACGGCGGAACTACGATGGCGATGCACCATCCGACCAAGGACCAACCCGACCTGGAGGGGAGAAGATGAAGACGATGATCGACACCGACGAGATGCTCAAGCAGATGACGGCGCAGGCCGTGGCGCAGGGCGAGAGCCTGCGCTCGACCGTGCGCGACCTGACGCTGCAGGCGCTGCAGTCGCGCGAACTGTCGCTGGCGCAGATCAAGTCGGTGATCAAGTCGGTCACCGAGGGCGTGAACCTCGGCGCGATCCAGGGCCACCTGGACACCGACCAGACATTCACGCAGGCGCTCGGCGGCATGGACGATGCGCTGCTCAAGGTGGTCGAGGCGAGCCGGATCGCCCTGCACCAGATCACCGGCGAGCGCGAATTCCGCGACTCGAAGCTGAAGAAGGCGCTCGACGACCTCGAGCGGCTGGAGGACGAGTTCCTCGCCACCGTCAAGAAGGCGAGCGCCGGCGCCGGCGCGCCCTTCAAGTCGCAGTGGAGCGGCGCGCTGCAGGAGTCGATGAGCGCCGGCACCGCCACCGGGGCGCAGGTGATGTCGATGATGGAGCAGTACGGCGACCAGGTGCGCGCGGCAGCGCGCGCCCAGCGCGACGCCAGCCTGCGCGCCGTTCACGCGCTGGCGCAGAACTTCGCCACCCTGGCCAGCGGCGTGCTGATCGGATTGACCGAGGCGATGCAGCAGGGCTCGGCGAAACCGGCAACCCCGGCGGCGACGAAGAAACGACGCTGACGCGCGCTTGACGCGTGTCGTTCCCGCGCAAGCGGGAACCTATCGTTGCCTTCCAGGGCGCCTGCAGGACAGTGGATTCCCGCTTGCGCGGGAATGACACTCGGCAGGGTGGCGCGCGTCTCGTCGTGGGCAGGCGGCCCTGTCGCCTCGCCGTCAGCCGGCCCAGTGCGCCTCGATCCAGGCGGCGGCGCCGAACATCTTGGCGTCCTCGCCCGGCCGCGCGAGCACCGTGATGCCGAGCGGCAGTCCGCCCTCGGCCTGGCCGAGCAGGGCCGGCACCGGCAGGCTGATCATCGGACAGCCGAGCAGCTGCCACGGCCGGTTGAACACCGGGTCGCCGGTCGATGCCAGCCCGACCGGAGCGCCGCCGGGCGCGCTCGGCGCCAGCAGCACGTCCGCCTCGGCGAACAGGCTGTCGATCGCCGCCACGCAGGCGCGGCCCAGCTGCATCGCCAGCACGTACTCGTGCGAGCCGATCGCCCGCCCTTCCTCGATCAGCGCCACCAGCCGCGCCGACAGCTGCTCGCGCCGGTAGATGAACTCCGGTGCCAGGGCACGCGCCGTCTCGAACAACTGCACCGTCTTCTGCGCCTCGAACAGGCCGTCGAACACGCGCGGCCAGACGATCTCGGCGCGCCGGGCGCCCTTCTGCAGCAGCTTCAGCCCGGCCCGCTC
>JBHJND010000266.1:0-7835 GCA_048497655.1 Caballeronia novacaledonica | reverse complement strand
TCGAGGAACATCTGCGCGATCGGCACCTCGACCAGCGTCGGGAAGTACATGAACACGCCGAACGCCACGCCGGCGAGATTGCCGGCGACCGTGTTGCTGCCGGCGACGGCCTCGATCCACTCGGGCCGGATGACGACGCGGATCATGCCGACCACGAACACGCCGGCGACCAGCAGCGGGAAGATCTGCCTGACGAAGCGCCACGACTCCCACAGCCAGTCGCGCAGTTCGTCGGCCGACAGGCGCTGCCGGCCGAGCCGGTACAGCACGCCGAGCCCGAGCGCGACGCCGACGAACTTGCCGGTCAGGCCGACGCGCAGGCCGGCGGGCGTGGCCTCGACGGCGAGCGCGGCAGCGAGCAGCGTCGCGGCGATCAGGGCCAGGCACAGGCGCGTGGCGCGGCTGAAACCGTCGTGGATGTGCTCCAGCCCGCGCCAGGCACTGACGCCGATCGCCGTCAGCAGCGCGATCAGCAGCGCGCCCTGCACCGTCACGCCCTCCTCGCCCTTGTGCGCGTCGAACGGCACCAGCCGGTCGAGCGCGGCCTGCCAGCGGTCGGCACCGGCCCAGGGCACGGTGAACTCGGCGAAGCTGCCGGTCAGCACGCCAAGCTTCAGCGTGCCGGCCAGCAGCAGGGCGATCCACACCAGCAGGAAGGCGAACGCCGGGGGCCGCATGGCGCCGCCGCGCGCGCCGAACGGGTCGCCGGCGGCGCGGTCGTGCGCGGCATCGTCGGCGCGGAACAGCAGCGCCATGATGAGACCGATGCCGATGCCGAAGACGAGCGAAAGGACGAATCGCGCCAGCGCCAGGTCGACGCCGATCACCCCGCCGGTGTAGACCAGCGCCAGGATGTTGGCCGCCGGCGCGAAGAACAGGAAGGTGATCGCCGGGCCCAGGCCGGCGCCCTTGCGGTAGATGCCGGCGAACAGCGGCACGATGGTGCACGAGCACACCGCCAGCAGCGACCCCGCGGCGGCAGCGGCCGGATACGACACCGCGCCCGGCGTGTTGCGGCCGAGGAAGCGGGTCACCGACTCCTTCGGGATCAGCGCCGACATGGCGCCGGCGATGAAGAACGCCGGCAGCAGGCACAGCAGCACGTGCGCCGCCAGGTAAGCGGCGAGGTTGCGCAGCCCGCCGGCCAGCATGGCCGGCACGGTGGTCGACAGCCAGTCCATCGCGTGATGGCTCCGGCACCCCGGAGCCCTGCACACACGCTAGGCCGGCTGGGTCAGCGGCGATTGAGCGGCGTCAAACCGCGGGCTTCGTCGCCCGCACGAAGGCGGCGACCAGCCTGCCGTCGACCTCGCTCGCCAGCGCCTCGACATCCGCCCCCTGCCCCGCCAGCAGTTCGCGCGCATCGGCAGCGCGGTAGACGCGGGTCACCTCGATGGCGGCATCGCGGAAGCCGGCGGCGGCGAGCTTGTCGAGGTATTCGCGGTCGGACAGCGCGCCGGCCACGCAGCCGGCCCACAGCTCCATGCTGCGCCGGATGGCCGCCGGCATCTCGCCGCGCGCGATCACGTCCGAGACGGCAAAGCGGCCGCCCGGCTTGAGCACGCGGAATGCCTCGCGCAGCACCCGGTCCTTGTCGCCCGACAGGTTGATCACGCAGTTGGAGATGACCACGTCGACCGAGTCATCCGGCAGCGGGATGTTCTCGATCTCGCCCTTGAGGAAGTGCGCGTTGGCCAGCCCGCTCCTGCGCCGGTTCTCCTCGGCCAGCGTCAGCATCTCGTCGGTCATGTCGAGCCCGAACGCCTTGCCGGTCGGGCCGACGCGGCGCGCCGACAGCAGCACGTCGATGCCGCCGCCTGATCCGAGGTCGAGCACCGTCTCGCCGGGTTTCAGTTCCGCCAGCGCGGTCGGGTTGCCGCAGCCCAGCGACGCCGCCAGCGCGTCGGCCGGGACCTCGCCGCCCTGCGCCGCGTCGTACAGGTTGGCGGTGATCGGGTCGCAGCAGCTGCTCGCTGGCGAGCAGCAGCCGCCCGCGCCCCCGGCCACCCGCCGCGCGGCCTGGCCGTACTTCTCGCGCACCGCGCTCTTGACTTCGTCGGTCGTTGCCATCCGGTTGCTCCCGTTGCCCGAGTGGCGCAGGAAAGGCCCTGCGCCTCGAACACCGACAGGATAAGCGCGAGCGCTTGCCGCCGGTATCGACGCTCAATTGGGGAAGTGGTGCTCGCCAAGGGCAGCGGGTGGCCGCCTGCGCTCATGTCCCCCGCGTCGTGCTTCGCCCGACGCTCCTCCTTTACTTCGCTACGGCGGCCACCCGCCGCCCTTGGCCATCCACCGTCGCGGCCTGCAGACGGCGCGGAGCAACGCGGTTCGGCGGTTCATCGCGAGCGAACGAGGGCGGTCGAACTGCGCAGCCGGGCCGACAAGTGGGCGGCGATGTTCCGATACAGGCGAACGACGACATGCGGCGCCGTGCGCTCGAGCTCCTCGAGTCCACCGATCGGCAGCGCATACACCACGGCATCGGTGTCGGCCGCGGCGTCCGCGCTGCGGCCGCTGCCATCCAGCACCGCCACTTCGCCGAACATCATGCCCGGCGAAAAACTGACGAAGCGCTGCGCCACGCGGCCCTCGGCGTCGCGCTGCACGATGCTCATCGAGCCCTCGGTCAGCACGAAAAGCTCGTTGCCGGGGTCGCCCTGGCCGAACAGCCGCTCCCCCGCACGCAGGCGGCGCTGCTGCATGACCGCGCGAACGCGCTCGACGTCGGCGGGATCCAGGCCGCGCAGCAGATCGCACTCGCCCAGCGGCAGCGCCCCGTGCTCGAGCGGCTCGCCGTCGGCAGCGAGCAGGGCGCGCTCGGCCTGCTCCAGGGCGCGATCGACGTCCTCGGCCCACAGCTGGCGGCTTCCCGCCTCTTCGTTTGCCCGCAGCATTGCGCCGTGCTGGTTCTCGGCGCTGATGCCGGCGAGGATGAGCGTGACGCCGTCGCGTGCGAGTCGCTTCGACATCTGCATCAGCTTCACCGCGCCGGTCGAGTCGATGGTGGTCACGTGCGCGAAGTCGAGGATCAGGTACGCGGGCGGCTTCAGCCGCTCGACCTCGGCGGCGAGCCGATCGACGTTGCCGAAGAACAGCGCGCCCTCGAGCTCGAGCACGAGTATGTCGGCGCGGCGGCGGCGCAGCACTGCTTCGAGCCTCGGCGGGTAGACCCGGCGTGATGAACGCTGCTCGCCGGTGTAGCGGGTGCGCAGCAGCGATCTCGTCATTCTCCGGATGAAGCCAAGCGCGGACAGCAGCACGCCGAGCAGCACGCCGGCGGCAAAGCCGAGCCACAGGGTGACGATGCAGACGGCGGCGATGATGGCGAGGCTGCGCTTGGCCTCGCCCGTGTGGTTGCCGCGCCGCCAGTTTTCGACCAGCTGCCTCGTCCATCGGTCCGACAGGGCGAACGCCACCATCACCATCAGGCCGGCGAGCACGGTGAGCGGCAGCCGGGCGATCAGCGGCGCGCCGACGAGATACAGCAGGCCAAGCGCCGCGCAGCCTGCTACCGCGGCCAGTCGCGTCGTGCCCCCCGCCTGCACGGTGGCGATCGCGCGTGCACGGAGATAGGCGAGCGGCACGCCGCCGAGCGCCCCGCAGGCGAGGTTCGCCGCGCCGTTGGCCATCAGTTCGATGTTCGGGTTCGTCTGCGTCCCCAGGGTCTGGTCCACCGCGGCAACGCTCAGCACGGTTTCGAGCGATCCGATCACGGCGAGCAGAAGCCCGGTGATCAGGACGTCGTCGAGGTGGCGCACGAAGAAGTCGGCGGCGGTCCCCATCAGTGGCGCCAGCGCAGTCGGCACCGGCAGACGCTGCGCAATCGCGCCGGCCTGTGCGCCGAGGGGAACATCGGGCAGCGCCCAGAGAATGACGTAGTAGGCAACGCACCCGACCAACAGGCCGGTCAGCGACGCGGGGGCGCGCGGCAGCCAGCGCGGCAGCAGCCAGACGGTCGCCGCCGACAGCAGGCCGACGGCGAGCGTCGCCGGCTGCGCGTGCGCGAATGCGCCCGCACCTTCCTGCAGAAGGTCGGCACGAGTCAGGCCGAGCAGCGGTGGCACCTGGTTGATCAGGATGACGATCGCCACGCCGTTCATGAAGCCGGCGAGCGCCGGCTGCGGCACGAACCTGGCGAGCGACCCGAGGCGCAGAGCGCCGAAGATCACCTGCAGCGCGCCCATGGTCACGATGCTGGCCCCGGTCAGGGCAAGCAGCGTCTCGATGCCGCCAGGCTGCGCGACCTGCAGTGCGGGGTCCGCGAGAAGCGTCGAGACCAGGCCGGCGAGGATGAGCGCCGTCGCCGACGTCGGTCCCGCCACGGGCACGCTCGACCGCGCCAGAAGAGCCATCACCAGCCCGCCCACCGAAGAAGACAGGAAGGCGGCCGGAATCCCGATCTCCGCGGCCGCGAGGCCCATCGGCGCGAACGCGAGCAGCCCCAGCGTGAGGATGACGGCGATGCTGACCACGGCCCCCACCGCCCCGGCGACGGACTGGCCCAGCCAGGACTGTCCGCCTGCCCTTTGGGGGACTGTGTCGGCCGGGGCGGTCACTGCGGAGTGGGCCGGCGTAGCCGCCGGCGACGGGGCGGAACCGGACGCATCGGGTCCACGTGATCCGGGCCCGGCATTTCAGCGATAGAACGCCTCGACCCTGCCCTTGAGCTTGAGCAGCAGCGGACGGCCCCTGCGGTCGAGCGTCTTGCCCGCGGGGACCCTGATCCATCCCTCGCTGATGCAGTACTCCTCGACGTCCGACCGTTCCCGGTCGTTGAAGCGGATGCCGATCGGGTGCTCGAGCAGGGCGGCGTCGTAGTGGGGGCTGGCCGGGTCGGTCGAAAGCCGGTCGGGCAGCGGCGGCAGGCCGGTGGGAGTTTCCATTGCGTGTGCGCTCGTATCGGACGGTGCGGCTGGCGCGTCGCACCGGTCGGCGGGCGGCTGCGCGATGGCGGAAATTACCCTGCTTCCGCGCCGCCGTGGGCAGAGTTCAGCTCGGCAGCGCGGCGACGAAGCGCGCCAGTTGGTCGTCGAACCGCCGCGGCTCGTCGGCGACCAGGGCGTGGCCGGCGTGCTCGAACGGCGCCAGCACAGTGGCCGGCCGCGCCGCCTTCAGCAGCTTCGCCTGCGGCGCGTACTGCGGCGTGTAGGCGTACAGCAGCGGCCTGCGGAATCCGCGGGCGATCGCCCGCCAGTGCTCGCGCGGCAGCCCGTAGTCGAGCAGCGCCAGGCTGGCCTCCAGCGGCATGCGCTGCATCGCCTCGGCCAGCCGCGCGAGTTCGGCCTCCGGCGGCGGCTTGCCAAAGATCGCCGCGGCGAACTCGCGCAGCGCCGCCGGCCGGTCCTCGCGCAGCCGCTGCCTGAAGGCAGCGCTGCCGTCGCCGCGCGGCGCCGGCCCTTCGCCGACCGAGCTGTCGACCAGCGCCAGCGCGGCGATGCGCTCGCTGCCGAAGCGATGCACCAGTTGCAGCGACTCCAGCCCGGCCAGCGACCAGGCGACGAGCACCGCCGGCCGCGACAACTGCTGCAGGAACTCGTGCAGGTCGGCGGCACGGCGCTCGGCGGTGTAGCCGCTCGCCGGCACCTCGGACTCGCCCTGCCCGCGCGGATCCAGCGCGTAGACCGCGTGCGTGCTGGCAAAGAACTCGAGCTGCGGCTGCCAGATGTCGGCCGGCAGGCACCAGCCCGGGACGAAGACGATCGGCCGCCCGCCGGCCCGGCCGGCGTGCAAGTACGACAGGCGCACGCCGTCACCGGTGCGAAAACCCGCGCGCTCGATCACCGGGGCGGCCGCCGGCGCCTCGATCGCCAGCGCGCAGGCCGAAAGCAGCAGGAGGCGGCGGGCGCGGTCGACCCGCATCGATCAGCGATCGCGGCGGGCCAGCAGCAGGGTGGAGCGGCCGTCCTTGCCGCGATAGCCGAACGGGAAGTCCAGCGACGGCACCGCGCCGGCGGTGCGGAAGGCGGCCTCCAGATCGGGCTGCTTGCCGTACTCCAGCGGCTTGATCGGCATCGTGTAGACGCCGTAGAGCTTCACTCCCCAGCCGGCCGCCGCCAGGTGGCGGTACGGGATGCCGGTGTCGTCCTGCACCACCACGTCGGTGCGCTGAAGCAGCATCTCGCGCGTGCGCGAGAACTGCCCGTCGTGCAGCAGGTAGGAGGCCGACTTGAGGAATCCGGTGGCCGGCTGCGCGCGGCCGACGTAGTCGAGGAAGTCCGGGTAGAAGCGCAGCGCGCGGTCGGTGGCGTCGAGCGAGTAGTACTCGAGCGTGCGCAGGCGGGCGGCAGGCTCGTCGGCGCGGGCGAAGGTGATCTTCGCGCCGCGCAGGAGCTTCTTCGGCCGCGGGCCGGCGTCGGGCCGCGAGTACTCGCGCGTCAGCTCGGGGAACGGGTCGGCGCTGTCGATCGAGACGATGCGGTGGCCGGTCAGCGCCATCATCACCGCCATCACCGGCACCGTGCCGGTCATGTGCGGCGTCGACAACTGGCGCGTCATGTAGTCGGTGATGAAGTAGTTGCGCTCGAAGATGTCGTGCAGGGCGATTCGCACGTCCTCCAGCAGCCTCGCCTGCTGCCGCTCGGACAGCGCCGCCACGTCGGGCAGCGCGCCGGGCTTCTCCAGGCTGAAGAACACGAAGTGCCCGTGGTCCGGGAACATCGCGTTGGCATTGAGGAAGTCCGGGCCGCTGAACGGGTAGATCAGCGTCCGCCGCTCGGCGTCGGCCAGCGGCAGCGACGATTCGCGCCAGCGCGACATCAACGCCAGGCGCGCCTGCACCTGCAGCCAGCGCGCCTGCACCCAGTCGCGGTGCGCCCGCCATTCGGCGGAGGCGACCAGGCGGGCGATGCGCTCGTCGCCCGCCGCCGGCTCGATGCCGGCGAGGACCTGCGCGACGACGGTGGGGTCGTTCCGCGCGGCCGACGGTTGCGAAGGCACGTTGGCGGCGGCGCCGCCGGCGAGGAAGGCGGCCGCCAGCAGCGGCGACAGGAGACGGGGGAGCAGCGTTGTCATGGTGCAGGTAACGTCCGGAGGGACCGAACCGATTACAGCCGCTGGCGAGATTGCCGGGGCGGGCGCCGCGACGGACGCGGGCCCTGCCTCGCCCGGCGGCGAGCCGAACGTCGCGGCGCGCAGCGATCGCCGATCGCATGAGGTGCGCTCATGAAAAGCGACGATCCTTGGACCGCAAGGCGATGGCTACACTGCCCGGCTCTTGCTGCGGTCGACGACCATGCGCCTCCTGCTCGCCTGCCTCTTCGCCTCCGCCATGGTCGCCGGCTGCGGTGGCTCGGACGGCGTATCGGCTCCGACCTCGCCGGCGCTCAACCCGCCCGCACCCGCCCCGAATCCGCCGGCGACACCTCCCGCGGCCCCGGGCGGCACGTCGATCGCACCGATCGATACCACCAGCCGGGCCGAGGTAGTGGCCCGCTGGAACGACACCTACTTCGACAACACGCCGTTCTCGTGGTCCGGTTCGATCGGCAGTTGCCTCGCCGGCGACACCACCGGCGCCTTCAAGAGCGCCGTGCTCAGACGGCTGAACTACTTCCGCGCCATGGCGGGCCTTGCCGGCGACCTGGCGCTCGACGCCTCGCTGTCGGCCAAGGCGCAGCAGGCGGCGCTGATGATGGACGCCAACGACAGCCTCAGCCATTCGCCGCCGACCGGCTGGACCTGCTATTCCGCGGGCGGCGCCGAGGCAGCGTCCCGGTCGCTGCTCGCGTACTCGAACGCGCCGGCGCGCAGCGTCGACCTGCTCGACGGCTACATGCGCGACCGCGGCGCCAACAACGCGGCCGTCGGCCACCGGCGATGGCTGCTCTACCCGCCGC
>JBHJND010000265.1:0-2261 GCA_048497655.1 Caballeronia novacaledonica | reverse complement strand
TGCCACAGCCAGGCGCTTACCATCAAGCTCAAGAAGGATTTGCCGCTGGCCGAGATCGAGTCGATGCTGGCGGCGGCCAACAGCTGGGTGCGGGTCATTCCGAACCGCCGCGAGGACAGCATCCGCGAGCTCTCGCCGGCCCGCGTCAGTGGCAGGATGGAGATCCCGATCGGGCGCTTGCGCAAGCTGGCGATGGGGGGCGAGTACCTGTCCGCCTTCACCATCGGCGACCAGTTGCTTTGGGGCGCGGCGGAACCGCTGCGCCGCATGCTGCGGATCCTGCTGAACAAGCTCGGCTGAACCGCCGGTTGGGCCTAGGGCGTTCGGACGGGACCGGACGCCGGTTCCGCGGTTAGGCCTCGGCCGCACGGACGATGAGTTACGGCGCTTTGTCAGCTTGCGGGCCTAAGTGGCTGATGCTAATTTCAAATTTCGAAATGAGAGCTGCCGAGGGGCAACCGTGGCAATGAAGAAACGTACGCGCATGCCGGGCCGGTGCGCCCTGGCGCTGGCGATCGGCCTGGCTCTTTCCGCGCCGGCCGCATACGGGGCCGGACTGGGGCGCATCACGGTGCAGTCGGCACTGGGGCAACCGCTCCGGGCCGAGGTCGAGGTGACCGCAGTGAGCCGCGAAGAGGCGGCGTCGCTGGTGGTCAAACTGGCCTCGGTGGCCGCGTTCCGGCAGGCCAACCTCGACTACAACCCGGCACTCGCCGGACTGAAGGTGAGTCTCGGCCAGCGAACCGACAGCGGCTACGTGGTGCGCCTGTCGTCGCCGAACCCCGTCAGTGAGCCGTACCTCGACCTGTTGCTCGAACTGACTTCGTCGAGCGGGCGGGTGCTGCGCGAATACACGATCCTCCTCGATCCGCCCGCGCTGCGCACAGCGCCGGAGGTGGTCGCTCCCGCTGCGGGGCGGTCCACGGCAGCGGCCGCCCCGTCGCCGTCGCCGGCCGCAGCAGCTGCCGCGCCGCCGCCGCCGCGGCCGGCCGCCGCGCCGGCGGTCCAGGCCGGTGCCTCGACCTACGAGGTCAAGCGCGGCGACACGCTGGGCAGCATCGCCGAGCGGACCCGCCCGCCGTCGGCGTCACTGGACCAGATGCTGGTCGCGCTGTTCCGCGGCAACCCGGAGGCGTTCATCGGCGAGAACATGAACAACCTTCGTGCCGGCAGCGTGCTGAAGGTTCCGGACGAGCAGCAGGTCCGGGGCATCGACCCCGCTGTCGCGCGGCGCGAAATCGCCGTCCAGAGCGAGGACTTTGCTCGCTATCGGAGCCGACTTGCGCAGGGCGCCACCGAAGCGACGCCCGGCGCCGTCGCCGCGGCAGGCCAGGGCAGGGTGACCACGCAGGTGCGCGATGGCAGCGCGGCGGCCCCGGCCGGCGACCGGCTGAAGATTGCCCAGGCGACCCCTGGTGCGAAAGCCGGCGACGAAGCGGTTGCGCGCGATCGCCAGCTCAAGGATCTGCTGGACCGCGTCGCCGAACTGGAGCGTACCAACCAGCAGTTGCAGAAGGCGCTCGAACTGCAGAGCAAGGCAGGCGCGCAGGTGCAGGCGACGGCGGAAGGCAAGCCCGGTCCGGCCGCGACGCCGGCGATGCCGGCGCCCGCGCCGGCCGCTGCGCCCGCCCCGGCAGCGGCAGCGCCTTCGGCGGCTGCCCCGCCCGCACCGCCGGCTCCCGCCGAGGCGCCCAAGGCCGAGGCAGCGAAGGCTGCGCCGCCGGCCGAAGAACCCGGCATGCTGTCCGGCCTGCTCGGTTCCAACCTGCCCTTGGTGGCGGGACTCGGCGTGGTTCTGGCCGGACTCGTCGGCTACAGCCTGTACCGCCGTCGCAAGCCGTCCGGCGAAGACGACTTCAACCTTGGCGCCGAGGCGACGCACGGCAACTCGCTGTTCGGGCAGACCGGCGGCCGCAGCGTCGACACCGGCGCCGTCAGTTCCTTCAACTCGAGCTTCGTCCCGGCGGCAACGCAGGTCGACGCCAGCGACGTCGACCCGGTGGCCGAGGCCGACGTCTATATCGCCTACGGTCGCGAGGAGCAGGCCGAGGACATCCTCAAGGAAGCGCTGCGCGTCCAGCCGGACCGCCACCCGGCCCGCGTGAAGCTGATGGAGATCCTCGCCCGCCGCGGCGACAGGGCCGGCTTCGCGCGCCATGCGGCGGACCTGATGGCGCGCACCGGCGGATCGGGGGAGGACTGGGAGCGCGCGGCGGTAATCGGGCGGTCGATCGACCCGACCAACTCGATGTTCACCGCCT
>JBHJND010000264.1:0-3407 GCA_048497655.1 Caballeronia novacaledonica | reverse complement strand
GGCGACCGACTGGCTCGATGCCAGCCTGGCCTATGTCGGCCACGCATCGAGCGTCCCGATCGCCGAGCACTTCCTGTAGCGGGCGGCGCCGCGCGACCCTCGTACAATCGGCCGCCATGTCGTCCACGTTCGGCCACTTCTTCCGCGTCACCAACTTCGGCGAGTCCCACGGGCCGGCGATCGGCTGCGTGATCGACGGCTGCCCGCCGGGACTGCCGCTGTCTTCCGCCGACCTGCAGCCGGACCTCGACCGGCGCAAGCCGGGCACGTCGCGCCACGTGACGCAGCGGCGAGAAGCCGACCGGGTCGAGATCCTCTCCGGCGTGTTTCGCGGCGAGACCACCGGCACGCCGATCGCCTTGCTGATCCGCAACGAGGACCAGCGCTCGAGCGACTACGACGAGCTGGTCGACACCTTTCGCCCCGGGCACGCCGACTACACGTACTGGCGCAAGTACGGCCGCCGCGACCCGCGCGGCGGCGGCCGCTCCTCCGCCCGGCTGACGGCGCCGATGGTGGCCGCCGGCGCCGCGGCGAAGAAGTGGCTGCGCCTGCAGTACGGCACGGTGGTCCGCGGCTGCATGCAGCAACTGGGGCCGATCGAGATCCCGTTCGTGTCGTGGGACGACGCGGAGTCGAATGCCTTCTTCGCGCCCGACGCGGCGATCGTGCCGCAGCTCGAGGAGCACATGGACGCGCTGCGCCGCAGCGGCGACTCCTGCGGCGCGCGCGTCCGTGTCTGCGCCAGCGGCGTGCCGGCCGGGCTCGGCGACCCCCTGTACGACAAGCTCGACGCCGACATCGCCTACGCGATGATGGGCATCAACGCGGTCAAGGGGGTCGAGATCGGCGCCGGCTTCCGCTCGGTCGCCCAGCTCGGCTCGGTGCACGGCGACGAGCTTCTGCCGCAGGGCTTTGCCAGCAACCACGCCGGCGGCGTGCTCGGCGGCATCTCGACCGGCCAGGACATCGAGGTGTCGATCGCCATCAAGCCGACCTCCAGCATCCGCCTGCCGCGCCGCTCGATCAACGCCCGCAACGAGGCGGTGACCGTGGCGACGCACGGCCGGCACGACCCCTGCGTGGGCATCCGCGCCACGCCGATCGCCGAGGCGATGCTGGCGCTGGTGCTGATCGACCACGCGCTGATCCATCGCGCGCAGAACGGCGACGTCCGCCTCGAGACCCCGCCGGTCCCGGCCCGGCCCTGAGCATGGGCGTTGACGCGGCGCCCGGCTGGCAGCCGTGGCGGGTCGGCCTGTTCTTCGCCGCGTACTTCGCCGCCGCCGGCGCGCTGGCCCCGTACTTCCCCCTCTATCTGGAGAACCGGGGGCTAAGCGCGGCGCAGATCGGCATCGTCATGGCAGTGGCGCAGGGCATGCGCATCTTCGGCCCGACCGCGTGGGGCTGGCTCGCCGACCACACCACCGAGCGGGTGCGCATCCTGCAGTTCACCTCGGTGGCGACGGCGATCTGCTTCGTGCCGGTGCTGTTCCCGGGCGGCTTCGGCTACCTGCTGCTGACGATGTTCGCGGTGCACTTCTTCATGACCGGCCAGGTGCCGATCGCCGAGGCGATGGCGGCCACCCGGCTGCGCGGCGATCCGCAGGCCGCCGCGCGCTACGGGCGGCTGCGCGCCTGGGGATCGATCAGTTTCGTGGTGGTCGTGCTGGCCACCGGCGTGCTGCTCGACTGGGCCGGCGTCGGCCTGCAGCCCTGGCTGGTGCTGGCGCTACTCGCCGGCACGGCCGCCGCAACGCAACTGGTTCGCGATGCGCCGCACACGCCGCACGGCGCGGCGGCGGTCTCGGTGCGGGCGCTCGCCGCCGAGCCGCGCGTGCGCTGGTTCTTCCTGTCGGTGCTGCTGATGATCTTCGCCCACGGCGCGCTGTACACGTACTTCTCGCTGCACCTGGCGGCGCTCGGCTACAGCAAGAGCGCCATCGGCGTGTTCTGGGTGCTCGGCGTTATCGTCGAGATCGGCTTCTTCTTCGTCCAGGGGCGGGTGTTTGCCCGCTTCGATCCGTTCGCCCTGCTTGCCGCGAGCTTCGCGCTGGCGGCGCTGCGCTTCGCGCTGATCGCCGAGTTCGCCGACGTGATCGTGCTGCTGATCGTCGCCCAGGCGCTGCACGCAGCCACCTTCGCCGTGCACCACAGCGCCTCGATCCTCACCATCCAGCGCTGGTTCCACGGCAGCGCCACTGCGCGCGGGCAGGCGCTGTACGTGAGCGTCGGCTACGGCATCGGCGGCACCGCGGGCAGCCTGCTGGCGGCCTTGCTGTGGTCGCAGTACGGCGCCTCGGCCGCCTTCCTGTCGAGCAGCGCGGCGGCGCTCGCCGGCTGGCTGGCGGTGCTGCGGGCGCGCGCGCACGACGCGGCGCACCGCGCGCGCGAGGCCGCGGCATGACCTCGCGTGCCGGTGGCTTCAGGCGAGAACCAGCTCGGTGCTGGCGGTGACGCGCGTGCCGCGCGCCAGCGGATGCGCGGACTCGGTCGAGCGCAGCGACAGCGTCAGCGCTGCCTGCTCGTCACGCGACAGTTGGCGGAACAGGAAGTCGCGCGCGTTGCCGGGCTCGTCGGGCAGGTAGAGCTGGGTGGCCAGCGCGCCGCCGCCGCGCGGCGCGATGCGCAGATGGATGTGCGCCACCCGGCCCGGATAGGGCACCGGCCGGATGGTGCGGAAGTGAAAGCGGCCGTCGGCCTCGGTCAGCGCGCGGCCGTAGCCCTGGAAGTGCGGATCGCGCTCGCTCTGGGCGCCGCCTGCCGGGTGGTGGTAGACGGCATTGGCGTCGCACTGCCAGATCTCGACCTCCGCCTGCGCGACCGGGTTGCCGCGCCGGTCGAGCACGCGCCCGTTCAGGTACAAGGGCACGCCCCGGCTGAGCAACCGGTCGCCTTCGAATTCGAGCAGGTCGGCGTCGGTCTGCGCCGGCCGCTCGGCGGCACTGCGCGGATAGAAAGGCCCGAGCGTCTGGCCCGGGGTGGTGCGGCCGGCAGCGGATTGCGCGCGCGCGAGCGGAGCCAGGCCCAGCGCCGACAGGGTGAACACGGCATGCCGGCGTCGCAAGGTCGGCAGGTTGTTCGGTCGTTTGCTCATTCGCCTCCCCGGGGAAAGTGCCGTCGAGTGACTTCGACGCGGGGGCGCCGACCGAGTTCCCGCGCCGCTCTTGGCCGATGCGGCGACGCGGCATAATGGGTCCTCTGGTTTCGCTCGGCGCATGGGTGCGATGGCGCAGACGCTCTACGACAAGCTGTGGGACGACCACGTCGTGCACGTCGAGGAAGACGGCACGACGGTGCTGTACATCGACCGCCACCTGGTGCACGAGGTGACGAGCCCGCAGGCCTTCGAAGGACTGCGACTGGCCGGCCGCAAGCCCTGGCGGATCGGCTCGGTGGTCGCCACC
>JBHJND010000263.1:0-1569 GCA_048497655.1 Caballeronia novacaledonica | reverse complement strand
AGTCCGGCCTGTGGACCGCGCTGCGCCAGCGACCCTTCGGCCGCGTTCCGGCGGCCGACGGCACCGCCGAGGCGATCTTCGTCACCGCCGCCGACTCGCGGCCGCACGCGCCGCCGCCGCCGCTGGTGATCGGCCCGCGTGCCGACGATTTCCGCGAAGGGCTCGCCTGCCTGACCAAGGTCGGCGCCGGCCCGGTCTACCTGTGCACCGCGACGGGCGAGGCGATCGACGCGCCGCCCGGCGTTCTGGTCGAGCAGTTCGCCGGGCCGCACCCGTCGGGCACGGTCGGCTGGCATATCCATTGCCTGCACCCAGTCAACCGGGAGCGGCACGTCTGGCACATCGGCTACCAGGACGTGATCGCGCTCGGCCACCTGGTGCGCACCGGGCTGCTGGACGTCGAGCGGGTGATCTCGCTCGCCGGCCCGTCGGTGCGCTCGCCGAGGCTGCTGCGCACGCGCCTCGGCGCCTCGGTCGACGCGCTGGTGGCCGGCGAACTGCAGCCGGGCGAGCACCGCGTGATCTCCGGCTCGGTGCTCGACGGCCGCATCGCCGCCGGCGAGGCGGCCGGCTACCTTGGCCGCTACCACCTGCAGGTCGCCGCGCTGCCGGAGGCGCGCAGCCGCGAGATGTTCGGCTACATCCGCCCGGGGGCGGAGAAGTTCTCGGTCACCGGCACCGTGCTCGGCGCCTTCCGCCGCGCACACGGCTTCGCGATGGACACCAGCACCAACGGCGGCGAGCGGGCGATGGTGCCGATCGGCAGCTACGAGCGCGTGCTGCCGTTCGACATCCTGCCGACCTTCCTGCTGCGTGCGCTGATCACGCGCGACGACATCCGCGCCCAGGAACTCGGCGCGCTCGAACTGGACGAGGAGGACCTGGCGCTCGCCACCTACGTGTGCCCCGGCAAGACTGAGTACGGCCCGCTGCTGCGCGCGGCGCTCACCCGCATCGAGAAGGAGCACTGATGAGACGGCTCCGCTCCTTCCTCGACCGCCAGGCGCACCACTTCGAGAAGGGCGGCCGCCTCGAGCGCCTGTACCCGCTGTGGGAGGCCGCCGACACCTTCTTCTACTCGCCGGCGGCGGTCACGCACGGCGGCAGCCACGTGCGCGACGCCATCGACCTGAAGCGGATGATGATGACGGTGGTCATCGCCACGCTGCCCTGCGTGCTGATGGCCATGTACAACACCGGCCTGCAGGCCAACCTGGCGATCGACCCGGCGAAGACGGCTGCGCTGGAGGGCTGGCGCCACGACGTGCTCCGGCTGCTGGGCGTCGGCTACTCGCCGGGCAGCCTGCTGGCCAACGTCACGCACGGCGCGCTGTACTTCCTGCCGCTGTACATCGTGACGATGGTGGTGGGACTCACCTGGGAAGTGCTGTTCGCCGTGGTGCGCAAGGTCGAGGTCAACGAGGGCTTCTTCGTCACCGGCATCCTGTTCCCGCTGATCCTGCCGCCGACCACGCCGCTGTGGCAGGCGGCGCTGGGCATCAGCTTCGGCGTGGTGATCGCCAAGGAAGTGTTCGGCGGCACCGGCATGAACTTCATCAACCCGGCGCT
>JBHJND010000262.1:0-5075 GCA_048497655.1 Caballeronia novacaledonica | reverse complement strand
GGCGCCCCATCACCTTGATCGGAAACGGCGTCGGGAAGCTGAGCGGCGATTCGCCGTCCGGGAGGGCCGTCACGGGCGCAGCGCCTCGATCGCCTCGTCGTAGGCGGCGCGCAGCTTCGCGTACACCGGGCCGGGCCGTCCGCTGCCGACCGGCCTGCCGTCGAGCGCGACGATCGGCAGGATCTCGCGGGTGGCCGAGGTGAGCATCAGCTCGTCGCAGGACTCGACCTCGTCCTTGCGCAGACGCCGCACCTCGAACGGCACGCCGATACGCTCGCACAGCTCGCCGACGAAGCCGTAGCGGATGCCCTCGAGGATCAGCCGGTCGCGCGGCGGCGCCATCACCGTGCCGTTGCGCACCACCCACATGTTGCTCGACGAGCCCTCGGTCAGCCAGCCGTCGCGGAACTGCACTGCCTCGTCGGCGCCGTTCTCGCTGGCGAACTGCCGCGCCAGCACCGCGCCGAGCAGCGACACCGACTTGATGTCGCAGCGCAGCCAGCGCTCGTCGGCGCGGCTGACCGCGCGCAGTCCCTGATCGCGCTGCGCCGGCGAGGGCCGGGTGAACGGGGTGGTCATGGCGAACACCGTCGGCGGCGTGTCGGCCGGGAACGAGAACTCGCGCCTGGCCACGCCGCGCGTGACCTGCCAGTAGATGAACTGGTGCCCGGCCTCGCAGGTGGCGACCAGCCGCTCGACGAGCGAGCGCCAGCCGGCGCGGTCGAGCGGATTGGCCAGGCCGATCTCGCGCGTGCTGCGCTCGAAGCGGGCCAGGTGGCTGTCGAAGCGGAACGGCTTGCGGTAGTACACCGGCACCACTTCGTAGATGCCATCGCCGAAGATGAAGCCGCGGTCGAGGACCGAGATCTTCGCCTCGGCCAGCGGCAGCCATTCGCCGTTCAGGTAGCAGGTCGACTGCGGCCAGTCCATCGTTGTCCCCGTGTGCTCGCCGCCGCGCGGCGGCACAGGCCGCTATGGTAGCCGCCGGTCGGACCGCCTCAGCGGCGCCGGATGCCGACGATGAAGCTCTGCGCGGCGGCGGCGCCGTGGGCCAGCCCGACCAGGCGCTCGGCCTCGCGGATCAGCGGGCGAAGTTCCTCGCCGCTTCGCGCGGCCTCGATGGCCATGGCCAGCGCGTCGGCCGACGGTCCGAGCAGGTCGTTGACCGCCCGCACGGCGCGCGTCTTGGCCTCCTGCACGGTGGTCATCTCCGCCTCCGGGATCATCGACGGCACGCCCTGCACGGTGTCGGCGCCGCCGATAGCGCCACCGACCAGGACGATGAATCCGCCCTGCTCGAGCACGGCCACCGACTCCTGCAGCGCCGAGGGCACGAGCGTGGCCAACTGCTCGACGTCGCGCTCGCCGTCGACCAGGATCAGCAGGCGGCGCTGGCCGAGCGACAGCGCGCCGCTGCGTGCGGCAAGCTCCGCCGTGCCTTTGGGCGTCTTGGCAAATACGCGCAGGTCAGCCATCGCGATCGTCGCCGGTCCGGGCGTCAATGCTGGCAGAAAACTGCCGCCCGGCGGCCCCGGTGAACGGATGAATCCTTGCGGCTCGGCGGCCGGCGCCGGCCTGCCTCAGGGCCGGGTGCTGCGCGCCAGCACGTGCTCGCAGACCAGCCTTTTCAGCGTCGACAGCCGGCGATGGAAGAAGTGGTCGGCACCCGGCAGGACCACCACCGGCAGGTCCTGCGGCCGCGCCCACTCTAAGACGTGTGCCAGCGGAATCGTCTCGTCGAACTCGCCGTGGATCACCAGTGTCTCGGCGGCTACCGCCGGCATCGGCCACTTGCCCGCCGCCGAGCCGACCAGCACCAGGTGGGACGCCGGCGGCGCCAGGCGCGCGGCCGCCTGGGCGGCGACGAAACTGCCGAACGAGAAACCGGCCAGCGCCCGCGGCAGCCTCTCGACTGCCGCGGAAAGCCATTGGGGCGCGGTGTCGATCACGTGCAGGAAGTCATCGGTCTCGCCGCCGCCGTGGTCGTGGCTGCCTTCGCTCCTGCCTACGCCACGGAAGTTCGGCCGCACCGCGAGCCAGCCGATGCCGGCGAAGGCGCGTGCCAGCGTGGCCGCCACCTTGTTTTCCAGCGTGCCGCCGTACAGCGGATGCGGATGGCCGATGAAGGCGAGCCCCACCGGGGCGACTTCGGGCGAATCCACGGCGAGCTCGATCCGCCCGACCGGCCCGTCGATCAGCCGTCGCTCGCTGCGGATGTGCGGCCTCGCCGTCATCGCGCGCCGTCGCTGCCTGCGCTCATCGGTTCGCCGCGCGAAGGGTCGGCTGTGCTCAGGCGCCGTCCGGCAGGCGCAGGCGTTCGACCGGTTCGCCGCCGACCAGGTGGCGGTCGATGATCTCGTCGATGTCCTGCTCGTCGACGTAGGTGTACCAGACCGCTTCCGGATAGACGACCAGGCACGGCCCCTCGTCGCAGCGGTCCATGCAGCCGGCCTTGTTGATGCGGATCCTGCCCTTGCCGTTCAGCCCCAGTTGCTTGATGCGGTCCTTCGCATGGGCCTGCAGCTGCTCGGCGTCATGCGCCGCGCAGCAGGCGCGGCCGTCGTCGCGCCGGTTCAGGCAGAAGAAGACGTGTCGCTGGTAATAGCTCATCGGCGCTCTCGCGAAAAGCGGATTCTACGAAGTCGCCGCCGGCGCGCCGCTCAATGGTCGTGCGGATGTACCGGCGACCGTCGCCGCGCCAGCGACGACAGCAGCGCGACCAGCAGGGCGTAGGGCCAGGCCTGCGCCAGCCAGTCGGAGGCGGCCGCGACATCGCGCAGCCGGCCGGGCTGCCAGGCGGCGAGCCAGTGCGCGTGATACGGATTGGGCGGCACGACGTTGACGGCGACCACCAGCAGTACCGCCGCCGCCGTCGCCAGCGCCTCGGCCGACCGCACCGATGCCGTGGTCGCGGTGGCGGTTACCGCCAGCCAGCCGACGGCCAGCCCGGCGACCGCCCCCGGCGTGAGCCAGGCGAATGCGCGCTCGGGCCCGAACTCGTGGCCGTAGGTGATCGCCTTGGTGGCGAGCGCCGCGCCGAGCAGCACCAGCAGGATGCGCAGCCGCGGTGCCCGCTGCTTCATCGCCGCGGTCAGCGCCGCCCCGGCGGCCAGCATGCCGCAGGCGGTGACGAGCACCTCGGCGGCGGCGAACCGGCCGGCGTCGAACACCGGCAGCGTGCGATCGAACACGGCGAGCAACGCCGAGACCAGGCCGCGGCTCAGTTCGCCGTTGCCGAACAGCATCGGTCCCGGGTGGATCTGCGCCAGCGGCCAGAGCGCGGCCAGAAGAAGCAGGGCCGCGCAATGGGGCCGGAACCACTGCCGCCGCGCCTGCTGCAGGCGCCTGCCGTCGATCAGCGCCGGCGCCAGCGCGGTTGCCGCCACCGCGCCGAGGGCTGCGCCGGCAACGTTGGTCAGCACGTCCAGGTTGGACGCAATGCGCGCCGGCAGGTAGTTCTGCACGGTCTCGATCAGCACGGACAGGCAGGTGGCCGCCGCAATCGCCGCGAGGATCGCCGGCAGGCCGCGCGGGTGCGGATGAAGTGCCAGCGCCAGCAGCAGGCCGAGCGGGACATAGGCCAGCACGTTCAGGGCAAGGTCGAAGCCGGTCACGTAGGCCGGCCACGGCGCGCCGAGGAAGGCGAAGGGGTTCGCGCCGAGGCTGCGCCAGCCTGACCACGGCGACAGGCTGCCGTAGATCAGCAGCACCGCGTAGACGATCAGCGAGGTGCGGGCCAGCGGCGAGCGGGCGCGCCGGCCGGTCGACTGCGGAGCGATGGGCGCGCGCGGGATCACGGTGGCTCGGATTGTGGGCAACCGAGGCCATGGCAGGCAAGGCGGATCGGCCTGCGATGGTAAATTTCCGCCGCCCGCAGCCTCGTGCGCCGGATAGGCTGGTCGATCCCGGCCGGCGAGAGACGGCCGCGCTCCTCACGCAACCGGTGATCCGCCTTGTCCTGCATCGCTGACTCGAACTCGCGGGCCGTGGACCACGGCCGGGCGACCGCGTTGCCGCTGAGCCGGGCACGGATCGCCGAGGCGGCGCCGGGGTTCGAGGTCGAGGCGGTTCAGGAAACGGGTTCGACCAACACCGACCTTCTGCAGCGGGTGCGGCGGGCCCAGCCGACGCGGCCGCTGCTGCGCGCCGCATTGCGCCAGACGGCAGGCCGCGGTCGCCATGGGCGGCGCTGGTTCGCCGGCGCCGGCGAGGCCCTGCTGTTCTCGCTGGCGGTGCCGATGAAGGCCGACGGCGCCCGCATCGCCGCGGCCACGCTGGCGGCGGGCATAGGCGCGGCCGAACGTCTTCGCCAGGCCGGTGCGCCGGTGTCGCTGAAGTGGCCCAACGACCTGCTGCTCGACGGGCGCAAGCTGGGCGGCGTGCTGTGCGAACTGGCGCTCGACGACGAGGGCCGTCGCAGCCTGGTGGTCGGCATCGGCGTCAACCTGCGCCTGGAGGCGGCCACCCGCGACTCGATCGGCCAGCCGGCGGCGTCGCTCGAGCAGGCGATGGCGCCGGTGGCGAGCCGCGAGGCGCTGATCGGCGGCATCGCCACTGCCGTTCTCGACGCACTGCGTCTGTTCGACGAGCAGGGCTTCGTGCCCCTGCAGCCGCGCTTCATGGCGCTGTTCGCCCATCGCGATGCGCTGATCGACCTGTTCGAGCTCGGCACCCGCGTCGCCGGCGGACGGGCGCTGGGCATCGACGGCGATGGCAGGCTGCTGCTGGAGACGGCGCAGGGCCTGCGCGTGTGCGGCAGCGGCGAACTGTCGCTGCGGGTGGCGCAGTGAGCGCGCCGGGCCGCCCCAAGCGCGAACGGTTCCCCCTCGGGGGGACGGCGCGCAGCGCCAAGGGGGTCTCGTGAGCGCGCCGGGCCGCCCCAAGCGCGAACGGTTCCCCCTCGGGGGTACGGCGCGCAGCGCCAAGGGGGCAACTTGACCGCGCCGGCGAACTGGCTGCTGCTCGACGCCGGCAACTCGGCGTTGAAGTGGGTGCTGATGACCGCCGACGGCCACGTCGGGCCGGCGCACGGGACCAGGCGCAATGCGCCGCCGGATGAACTCGCGGCGGCGCTT
>JBHJND010000261.1:0-3853 GCA_048497655.1 Caballeronia novacaledonica | reverse complement strand
CCTTCAGCGCCTGCTGCTCGAAAGGCTTCTCGATGAAGTCGGTCGCACCCTTCTTCATCGTCGCCACCGCCATCGGCACATCGCCGTGGCCGGTGATGAACACCACCGGCAGGTGCGAGCCGCGTGCCAGCAGCTCTTCCTGCAACTGCAGGCCGCTCATGCCGGGCATCCGCACGTCGAGGATCAGGCAGGCGATCGCCTTCGGGTCGTAGCGCTCGAGGAAGGCCTCGGCGCTGTCGAAGGTGGCGACCCGGTAGGTCGGCTCGAGCAGAAACTGCAGCGAGTCGCGGACGGCCTCGTCGTCGTCGACCACGTAGACGAGGCCCAGCGGTTGGTCGCGGTCGGTCGGATTCATCGATGCGGAAGCTCCATGGTGGTGGCCGCGCTGTCGGCGGCGTGCTCGGCAACGGCCAGCGGCAGGCTGAAGTGCATGACCGTGCCGCCGGCGGGTTCGGGGTTGCGCTCGACGGCGAGCTGCCCCTGGTGGAACTCGATGATCGAACGGCAGATGTTCAGCCCCATGCCCATGCCGTCGGACTTGGTGCTGAAGAAGGGCGTGAAGACGTTCGGCAGGTGCTCCGGCGCGATGCCGGCGCCGCGGTCGACGACCGTGAACTCGGCGCTCGACTCCGAGGCGCGGCGCACCCGCACGTCGATCCGCGGCACGACGGCGTGCTCCATCGAATCGATCGCGTTCTTCAGCAGGTTCAGCAGCACCTGCTCGATCAGGATCGGGTCGGCGTCGACCGGCGGCAGCCGCGGGTCGACGTCGGCGACGATCGCGATGCGCCGCTTGGCTGCCTCGATCTCGGCAAAGGCGATCGCGTCCTCGACGATGCGCGCCGCCGGCGTCGGGCGGCGGCGCGGCTCGGAGCGCTTCACGAACTCGCGGATGCGCCGGATGATGCCGCCGGCTCGCTGCGCCTGCGCCACCGTCTTGGCCAGCGCCGTCTTCAGTTCTTCGGGCGACATGGCGCCGCGGGCCAGCCGCGCCAGCGTGCCCTCGCTGTAGTTGGTGATCGCGGTCAGCGGCTGGTTCAGTTCGTGCGCCAGCGACGAGGCCATCTCGCCCATCGTCATCAGGCGGGCGGTGAACTGCACCTTGTCCTGCTGCTGGCGGGCGATCTCCTCGGCGGCCTTGCGCAGCGTGATGTCGGTGGCGATCTGCAGCCGCGCCGCGTCGCCGCTGAAGTCCTCGCCGCGCGAGGGCCAGCGGATTTCGCGCGTGCGCACGTCGAACCAGCGGTCGGACGCCTCGTCGTGCACCTCGCCGCTGTCGCGGCCGCGCAGCGCCTGCTGCAGCCGGCCGTGCCCGCCGGCGCCGCCGCCGAAGGTCTCGGCGTAGGCGCGGTTGCCGAACAGCAGCGCCGGCGGCGAGGCGCCGGCACCGTCCATCGACACCACCGACACCGCCGCCTCGAGCGACTCCAGCACGCGCACGAAGCGGTCGTGCGCGGCGGCCAGTTCGGTGCGGATCCGGCGCGGCTCGGTGACGTCGGTGAACGAGGTCATCCAGCCGATCTGCCGGCCGTCCTCGTCGACCAGCGGCGCGACGTAGACGTGGGCGTCGATGCGCGCGGCGGCGGCGGTCTGCAGCGACATCTCGACGCCGCCGGCCGGCGCCTCGCCGGCGAGGATCTGGCGCAGCGCGCGCTCGTTCGCCGCGTTCGCCTCCGGCGACCAGAACGGAAACGGTGCGCCGCGGCCGACCAGCGCCTCGGCGGCGAAGCCCGTCATCTGGGCCAGCGCCCGGTTGACGTAGCGGATGGCTCCCTGCGGGTCGAGCACCGCCAGGCCGGTGGCCTGCGAGTTCTCCATCGCCCGGCGCAGCGCCGTCTCGGCGAGCAGGGCGCGGTCGATGCGGTGCAGCCGCGTCGTGTACAGCGCCAGCGCTGCGAGCGCGGCGGCCACCGCCAGCGCCAGCACCCCGGCCACCCAGGCGAGCGCGTCGGCGGGGAACACCGTCTGTCGCCGGAAGGCGCTGCCGTGCAGCCTCAGTTCCCGCGGCAGCCCGGCGAGCGTCGTGGTGTACGTCGGCGCATCCGTCGGCGGAACGGCAACGCTGCTGGCCACCAGCGGCAGGCCCGCGTGCTCGATCGAGAACCGGTAGCGCTGCAGGATCTCCGGCGTGACGCCGGTGCGCAGCAGCTCGCGCAGCGAAAGCAGGGCGACCAGCAGCGACTGCGGCCGGTCGCCGGCGGCGGCCGGGATCAGCAGCGCCACCGGGGCGGTGTCGTCGCGCGCCTGGCCAAGCAGCGCGAAGCGGGTGTGCGCGGCGACCGCCGCCTGCTCGGCGAGCGCGCGGACCTCCGGCATCGTGCCGGGGTCCCAGCCGGGACCGTAGGCGAAGTTCAGCGCCGGCGGCGACGCGGTCCGCCCCTTGTCGTCGAGGTGGGCCAGCGCGATCAGCTCGGGTTTGCTGTCGATCATCTCGCGCGCCAGCGCCTCGAAGCGGCGTCTGTCGACGGTGCCGGTGCCGATCTCGACCGCCACCACCGACAGCGCCTCGCGCACCAGCACCAGCCGGGCGCTGAGCTGCTGCGCGGCGGAGTCGACATCGCGCTGCAGCGCCTCGTCCTGCAACTGCCGGTCCTCGACCACCATCGCCGCGATCAGTGCCGCCAGCAGCGCGGCGACCAGGATCGTCACCACGAACGGCAGGTACGGCCACGGGCCGAGCCGGCGCGACGGCGCCTCGGCCAGCGCAGCGAAAGTCTCGGACAGCGAGCGGGAGGGGTCTTGGCTCAACGATGCGGTGTCGCGGGCGGGCGGATTGACGCGGCTTTCGTGCGGCGGGCGCTCATATTAAGGTGAGCCCTGCACGGGACGGGGAGCGGGCGGTCGTCGCGGATCGGCAGGCCCGTGCGGGGGGACTTTCCATTGATCGGAAAGGTTCCTGCAGCTCTGCTTTGGTTCCACATAACAAAATTGATTCGCATTATTTGAAAAGTGGGCGATCTGACGCTAGATTGCGCACTTTTCCGAGTGACGCCCGCGCGGCACCTCGCCCTTGGCGCCGCGGAGAACAGAACACCGAAGGAGACAAGCCCATGTCCGCAGTTCCGCATCAGCTGTCGGCGGCCAACGATCCGGATGTCCAGGAAACGCAGGAGTGGCTCGACGCGCTCGAGGTGGTGCTCGAGCGCGAGGGCCGCCACCGCGCCCACTTCCTGCTCGAGAAACTGGTCGAGAAGGCGCGCCTGTCCGGCGCCTACATCCCGTTCTCGGCCAACACCGCCTACCTGAACACGATCCCGGCGCACCTCGAGGAGCACTCGCCGGGCGACGCGACGCTCGAGGAGCGGATCCGCTCGTACATCCGCTGGAACGCGATGGCGATGGTGGTGCGCGCCAACCGCGGCGAGGGCGACCTCGGCGGCCACATTGCCAGCTACGCCTCGGTCAACACGCTGATGGAAGTCGGCTTCATGCACTTCTGGCGCGCGCCGACGGCGGAGTTCGGCGGCGACCTCGTCTACATCCAGGGCCACTCGGCGCCCGGCATCTACGCCCGCGCCTACCTCGAAGGGCGGCTGACCGAGGAGCAGCTGGCCAACTTCCGCCGCGACGTCGACGGCAAGGGCGTCACCTCCTACCCGCACCCGAAGCTGATGCCGGATTTCTGGCAGTTCCCGACGGTGTCGATGGGGCTCGGTCCGATCGCCGCCATCTACCAGGCGCGCTTCCTGAAGTACCTGCACAACCGGGGAATCGCCGATACCTCGGGCCGCAAGGTCTGGTGCTTCTGCGGCGACGGCGAGATGGACGAGCCGGAGTCGCTCGGCGCGATCGACGTGGCGGCGCGCGAGAACCTCGACAACCTGATCTTCGTCGTCAACTGCAACCTGCAGCG
>JBHJND010000260.1:0-2573 GCA_048497655.1 Caballeronia novacaledonica | reverse complement strand
CAGTGGGGGCCCGGCAACTGGTCGGGCTCGGCGCAGGGCCAGTTGCGCACCCTGCGCGCCGGCGCCTGCCTGCTCGAGCTGGCGTCGAGACGCTATCTCGTCTACGGCTACTTCTCGACTGCCACGCCGCCGACCATGGCGCGCGTGTTCCGGGCCTACGGCTGCCGCTACGCAATGCACCTCGACATGAACGCGCTCGAGCACACCTATCTCGCCCTTTACGCGCGGCAGGGCCGGCGCATCGCGGTGGAGCACCTGGTCAAGGGCATGTCGCAGCTGGACAAGCAGAAGGGCGACGAGCTGCTGCCGCGCTTCCTCGCCTTCCCGGACAACCGCGACTTCTTCACCGTCCTGCGCAAGGTGCCTGACCGATGAACGCGTTTCGCTGCCGGCCGCTGCTCGCCCTCGCCGCGCTGGTCGCCGTCGTGCTGGCGGCGGCCGCCGCGCCGACCGTGAGCGAGCAGAACGCGGTGTTGCTGCGCGAACTGCAGCGCGTGCACGCGCTTTCGGAGGCGCAGATGGAGGCGATCCGCGCGATCTTCGCCCGCTCCGGCGTCATCGGCCAGGGCAACCCGGCGATCGCGCAGCATCCGCTGACGCCGGAGCAGTGCCGCGCCGGGCTCGCGCAGCGGGCGATCCGCTTAGACAACCCGGAGTTCGAGCGGATCTGCGGCGGTAGGTTCATGGCGCCGCTGTACGACCCGCGCAGCCAGCGTCCTGACGACGCCCGCGCGTGCATCGACCAGTTCGAGTTCCCGGACATCCCCTGCGAATACCCGGTGGTCTGGGTCAAGGCGCGCGAGGCGGCGCAGATCTGCGCGGCGATGGGCAAGCGGCTGTGCGACGCGCACGAGTGGGAGGGCGCCTGTGCCGGCCGGCTGGAGCCGCCCGACTATCGCTTCGACCTGGCCCGGGATGCGGCTCCCAACACCGCGGTGGAGCGCATGCGCTCGGCGCACAACCGGGCGCGGCAGGCCGACAAGCTCTGGAGCTACGGACCGGCTTACCGGGAAGGCATCTGCGCTGCGGGGAGCCGGAAGTCACCCGGCTGCGCCGGCGGCGGCTGGAACATCTGCGGCTCGAACACCTATCCGACCGGCAGCTTCCCCGACTGCCGCAGCCCGCTCGCGGTGTACGACCTGCACGGCAACGCCGCCGAGCACATGAACCTGCCGCTCGCCGAAGACCAGATGGCCAGCCGCGGCAGCACGGAGCTCGGTTACACGGAGATGAAGGGCAGCTGGTTCATCTTCGACACCTACCGGGCGCACGAGGACTGGTGCCGCTGGCGGGCGCCGTATTGGCACGGCAGCCGCGTGATGGACGCGGCCAGCCACGCCAACTACCACCTCGGCTTTCGCTGCTGCAGGACGATCGGCGGTCAGTGACCGAGGCGCAGCGCCGCCAGCGTGCTGCCGCCGCTGCCGGCGAGCGAACGCAGTGCCTGCGGCAGGCCGGGCAGTGGTCCTTCGTCGCTGAGCAGCGCAGCGAAGCGCTCGTCGCGCATCAGTTCGAAGATCGACTTCGGCTTGCCGTCGACGTAGGCCGTGGTGCTGACCAGCCGCACGCCGTGGCTGTAGTCGGCGTAGCGCGCCCCGTGCACGATGCTCAGCGGCTGGATCGGCGCCCGCTCGCCGCGGTGCCAGCCGTAGATCGCCACCCGGCCGGGCGTGCTCCACAGCTGCCGGCTGATGACGAGGTCCTTCTTGTGGCCGGCGGTGAGCGCCTCGGTCGTCGCCGCGGCCATCGAGCGCTGCGCCTGCACCATCTCGTTGTGGCGCACGTAGTAGCCGGTAGAGCGCATCTGGTCGCCTGGCGGAAGCGGCTGCGGCGACAGCCGCACGGTCGCCTGCCGGTAGATCGCGTCGACCATCGTGCGGGTCGGCAGGACGAAGCCGAAGGCGTCGGCCACGGCCAGTGCGGTGTCCAGCCCCATCGGCACCAGCAGCGGGTCGCGCGCCGTGCCGACGGCGAGGTAGTCAGGCAGCACGCACAGCGTCACGCGGGTGACCACGCCGTCGATCAGGCGGCCGATCAGCTCGATCGGCACCGCGGTGCGCAGGGACGGCGGCAGGTTGCCGCCGAGCAGCGCGTCGCGGATCGCCGCGTCGCGGTCGCGCTCGCTCAGCGGCGCGACCTGGCGTGCGAACTCGGCTCCGGTCGGTGCAGAGGCGGCGCGCGGCGGAATGTGCTGCGCGGCCAGCGCGCAGCTCGGCGATGCGGGCTCGGTCCCGGCCAGTGCCGGCAGCGCGGCGACGAGGGCGGCAACCGCCAGCCCGATTCGTGCAAGCCGCAACGCCTTGATCATCCGTGCCGGGTCTCCGTGTGGGCCGGGCGCCGAACGCGCCGGGCAGTGGCTGGGGCCCGCCGGGGGCGCCGCGCCGAGGGATGCTGCCTATCGGGGTCGCATGGTACAAGACGCCCCCGGCCGGGCGGCCGCCTCGGACTAGGTGGGCGGCTCTAACGGATGAACAGACGAAGGCGGCCGGTGCGAGGCGGCCCGGAGGCCCGCTCGAACAACGACGAGGAGACTGCCCGATGCAAACGTCCGCGCGCGCAGCGCTGATTGCGAC
>JBHJND010000259.1:0-2278 GCA_048497655.1 Caballeronia novacaledonica | reverse complement strand
ACTCGTGCAGCGCCAGCGGCCGCGCGCGCAGCCAGTCGAGCAACTGCTCGCGGTCTGGCGCGGCGAGGATGTCGGTGAGCGTGTCGTCGTCGTGCTGCCCGCGGATTCCGGCAGCCACCGCCAGCAGGTGCAGATCGTGGTTGCCGAGCAGCGCCTCGGCGCGGCCGCCCAGCGACCTGACGAAGCGCAGCGTGGCGAGCGACTGCGGGCCGCGGTTGATCAGGTCGCCGATGAACAGCAGGCGCGCCGACGGCGGCAGCCGCCCGAGCAGTGCCTGCAGGCTGGCCAGGCAGCCCTGCACGTCGCCGACGACCCAGAACCGGTCTTCGGCGCCCGTCATCGTCCGCCGCGGACCTTCGCCAGCAGCGCGGTGGTCGACCGCGCGAACTCGAACGGGATCGCCACGGTGCGCGCGCCCCAGCTGCGCGCCAGCTGCGCCTCCGGCACCGTGGCCAGGTCGTAGTCACCGCCCTTGACGTAGACGTCTGGGCGGACGATCTCGACCACCGGCAGCGGCACCGTCTCGTCGAACACGGTGACCAGCGACACGCTCTCCAGCGCCGCCAGCACGGCGGCGCGGTCGGCCTCGGAGTTGACCGGCCGGTCGTCGCCCTTGCCGAGGCGCCGCACCGAGGCGTCCGAGTTCACCGCCACGACCAGGCTGGCGCCGAGTGCGCGGGCGCGCGCCAGGTAGGTGACGTGCCCCCGGTGCAGCAGGTCGAACACGCCGTTGGTGAGCACCAGCGGGCGGGCCAGCGTCGCGACGGCGCGGGCGAGCCCGTCGCGGACGACGACCTTGCGCTCGAACAGCGGCGGCTCAGGCATGCGCATTCTCGGCCAGCGCCGCGCGCAGCGATTCGCTGTCGACCGCCTCGGCCAGCGAGGCAAATCTCGCCGTGGCCTGCGGGGCGAGATCGGCCGGCGGCATGGCGCGGCCGTCGGTGCCCAGAAGAACGCGCTGCGGCACGTCGGCGGCGACCGCCGCCTCGATGTCCGAGGCCTTGTCGCCGAACAGCACCGAGCGGCCAAGGTCGAGCGACAGCTCGCGTGCCGCGGCGAGCAGCATCCCCGGCGCCGGCTTGCGGCAGTCGCAGCTGCGCCGGTACTCGGCCAGTGGCGCCTCCGGGTGATGCGGGCAGTGGTAATCGCCGGCCAGCGGCGCGCCGGCGTCGGCGAACTCGGCGCTCATCCACTCGGTCAGGCGCCGGTAGTCGTCCTCGCCATACAGGCCGCGGCCGATGCCGGACTGGTTGGTCACGACGACCAGTACGAAGCCCATGCGATGAAGCTGCGCGCTGGCCGCCAGCGTGCCGGGCACGAACTGGAAGTCCACGCGCCGGTATACGTAGCCGTGGTCGACGTTGATCACGCCGTCGCGGTCGAGAAAGGCGGCGCGGCGCGGGCCGGTGGCCGGCATCAGCTCGCGCCCAGCAGCCAGTCGACGTAGGCGGCGACGCCCTGCTCGACGCTGGCCATCGGCCGCGTGAAGCCGGCCTCGCGCAGCCGCGTCAGGTCGGCCTGCGTGTAGGCCTGGTACTTGCCGCGAAGCGCCTCGGGGAAGGGCACGTATTCAATGCAACCCTGCGCGACCGCCTCGGAAAGCCGCAGCGGCGCCTGGCCGTCGCGCGCGCGCAGCGTGTTGACCACCGCCAGCGCCACGTCGTTGAACGGCTGCGCCCGGCCGGTGCCGACGTTGTAGATGCCGCTCGCCGGCTGCTCGCCGAAGAACAGGTTGACCGCCACCGCGTCGTCGACGTGGATGAAGTCGCGCCGCTGCTCGCCGGCGGCGTAGCCGTGGCTGCCCTCGAACAGCCGCACCCTGCCCTCGGCGCGGAACTGGTGGAAGTGGTGGAACGCCACCGATGCCATCCGCCCCTTGTGCGCCTCGCGTGGTCCGTAGACGTTGAAGTAGCGCAGGCCGATGACCGGCGCGGTGAACGACGGCAGGCGGCGGCGGACGATCTGGTCGAACAGGAACTTCGAGTAGCCGTAGACGTTCAGCGGCTTCTCGTTGCCGCGCGCTTCCGCATATGCCGGGCCGAGTCCGTAGACAGAGGCCGACGAGGCGTAGACGAACGGCACCTTGTGCGCCTGGCACCAGTCGAGCAGCTCGAGCGAGTAGCGGAAGTTGTTGTCGAGCATGTAGCGCCCGTCGCTGGCCATCGTGTCCGAGCAGGCGCCCTGGTGGTAGACGATCCGCGGCCGCGCCATGGCGCCGCGCGCCACCAGCGACCGGAAGGCTTCCTTGTCAAGGTAGTCGGCGATCTCGCAGTCGACC
>JBHJND010000258.1:0-3367 GCA_048497655.1 Caballeronia novacaledonica | reverse complement strand
CTCGGCGATGCGCTGGTACAGCTCCGAGCCCTTGATCTTCAGCATCGACGCCATCGGCCCCGGCGAGCCGCGGTCGCGCGCCGCGGCGAGCACGCGCAGGTTGAGCACGTCGAGCGCCATCAATTCGATCTCGACCTCGGCCAGCCGCGCCGCGAACAGCGGATCCTCCGCCAGCGGCCGCCCGTTGCGCCGGCACTCGCGCGCCAGCGACTTCAGCCGCGCCAGCTCGCGCTTGTTGATGCCGACGTTGGCGATGTTGGTTCGCTCGTGCTCGAGCAGGTACTTGGCGATCGTCCAGCCCTGGTTCTCCTCGCCGACCCGCTGCTCGACCGGCACCTCGACGTCGTCGAGGAAGACCTCGTTGACCTCGAGCGAGCCGTCGAGCAGGCGGATCGGCCGCACCGTCACGCCCTTCGCCTTCATGTCGATCAGTAGGAAGCTGATGCCTTCCTGCTTCTTCGCCTCGGCATCGGTGCGCACCAGGCAGAACATCCAGTCGGCGTGCTGCGCCAGCGTGGTCCAGGTCTTCTGGCCGGCGACGACGTAGCGCTCGCCCCGGCGCACGGCGCGCGTCGACAGGGCCGCCAGGTCGCTGCCGGCGCCCGGCTCCGAGTAGCCCTGGCACCACCAGTCCTGCGCCGACGGGATGCGCGGCAGGAAGCGATGCTTCTGCTCGGCCGTGCCGAACTTCATCAGCACCGGGCCGACCATGCGCAGGCCGAACGGCAGCTGCCGCGGCGCGCCGGCGACCATGCACTCTTCGTCGAAGATGTGCTGGCGGATCGGGTCCCAGCCCGGGCCGCCCCACTCGCGCGGCCAGGTCGATGCGCCCCAGCCCCTGGCGTGGAGGATCTTCTGCCAGCGCGCGATGTGCCCGGCCTCGACGTGCTCTCCGCCGAGCACCGAGGCGCGGATGTCCTGCGGCAGTGCCTGCTCGACGAACCCGCGCACCTCGGCGGCGAAGGCCAGTTCCTCGGCGGTGAAGTTCAGGTCCAACAACGACTCCCTGGCTGCAGTCCGCGCCGGCGGCGCGCGGCGCCGCCATGGCACCGGCAGATTAGCGCGCCCGCTGCCGCCGCGCAGCGGCGGCAGCGGCGGGCGGGACGGCGAGCGAATCAGCCCAGCTTGGACAGCACGGCGCTCATCTCGGCGCGATCGAAGGCGCGCAGCGTCTGCGTGCGCACGTTGCCGGCAGCGCCGATCGCCAGCGCAAAGGCGGTCATCGACGCGTCGTCCGGCGCCTCGAAGACGACGACCATGTCGACGCTGCCCAGCGTCCACATGATGTCCTTCATCTTGATGCCGGCCTTCTGCGCCGCCTCCCTGACCGCGTCGGCACGCTTGACCGTGTCCTTGACGTTGCGGATTCCCTGGTCCGTGAAGTTGCCGAGAGCGACGAACGTAGCCATGGCTGGCCTCCGACTGTTATGAGCGAACCTGCACGGAGCCGTTGGGCAGGACGGCCGGGACGGCGAGGGCTCCGACGTACGTCGGCCGGCCGCACCGGCAGCGTCGATAGACCGTGACAACAACGTGGTCGAGGGCGCAACCCGATGCCCGCGCAAGGTAGGCGCGAGCCGCACGACGGTCAATCGCGGCGGGCCGCGATCGGCCGCGGCCGGCGAGTGCGCTCGCCGCGCTGCCGCGCGCCGGCGCTCAGCCGCGGCGCCGCGCCATGCGGACGAGCTTCAGCACCAGCAGCAGCCACGGCGCGCCGTGGTAGAGCAGGTCGAAGATGTCGATCGGCCGCGACAGCGTGCCGGCGGCGAGCATCTTCAGCTTCTCCCACAGGTGCGGCTCGGGCACGAACGGCGCCAGGCCGAGCGTCAGCGCGACGGCGACGAGGATCCACAGCGGGATGCGGTCGAGCCAGGCCATGCGGGGAGTATGCATCGGCGGCGCAGGGCCGGCGGCCGGATGGCGAGACTCAAACGGCGCCAGAGAGACCCCCTCCGGCGACTGCCGCAGGCCCGTATGCGGCAACGACTTGCTCAGGTGCCGTCGTCCGACGTCTCCGCCGCTGCCGCCGCGCGGCGCAGCCGGTCCTGAACCGCATCCCACGCCTCGCCCGACGGCGGCGCGGCAACCAGGATGCGCGCCGCGCCAGACTCGTCGAGCTGATGCAGCAGCGCGTACAGGCGCCGCGCGTATTCGGCGGCGCTGCCCGGCGCCACCAGACGCAGCACGACGTCGGCCGGCCAGTCGAGCAGCGCCGCGGCCGGCGCGAGCACCGCCAGCCGCGTGCCGCGCAGCGCGTTCAGACGCGCCGGCAGCGCGGTCGCCGGCAGCATTTCCAGCGGCGCCCGCGGCGCGTAGTGGCTCTTCAAGCGGCCTGAGGCGCGCGGCGCGTCGCCGCCCGCATCGGGCACATCGCGGCCGATCGCCTGCTCGACCTGCCGGCGGGTGATCGCACCGTGGCGAAGCAGCCGCGGCGTCGCCCCCGATAGGTCGACGATCGTCGACTCGATGCCGACCGGGCACGGGCCGCCGTCGAGGATCATGTCGACGCTGCCCGACGGTTTCTCGCCGAGGTCGGTGCGCACGTGCGCCGCGGTGGTCGGGCTGATGCGGCCGAATCCGTTGGCGCTCGGCGCGGCGAGCGCGGTCGCGGGATCGGCGCGCAGCTCGGCGAATGCAGCGAGCAGCGCGCGCGCCCACGGGTGCGCCGGGCAGCGCAGGCCGACGCTTTCCTGGCCGCCGGTCAGCGCGTCGTGCACGCGCCTCGAACGCGGCAGCACCAGCGTCAGCGGGCCGGGCCAGAAGGCCTGCGCCAGGCGCCGCGCCGCTTCCGGCGCGCCGGCGCTCCAGGCGTCGATCGCCTCGGCGCCGAGCACGTGGACGATCACCGGATGGTCGGCCGGCCGGCCTTTGGCGGCGAAGATCGCCCGCACCGCCGCGACGTTGTCGGCGTCGGCGCCCAGCCCGTAGACGGTCTCGGTGGGAAAGGCCACCAGTTTGCCGGCGGCGAGCAGCCCGGCGGCCCGCGCGATCGCCGCCGCGTCGACGATCGGAGCTGCGGTCACTTTGGCGGTTCGATGCCGAGCACGGCGGCCACCGCGACCGCGCGCTCCAGGGCGTCGGCCACCGATGCGCCGAGGCAGGTCACGTGCCCCATCTTGCGCCCCATCCGCGGCTCGATCTTTCCGTACAGGTGAAGCTTGGCACCGCTCACGGCCAGCACGTCGTGCCACGGCGGCTCGCTGCGGTCGCCGCCGCGGAACCAGACGTCGCCGAGCACGTTGAGCATCACCGCCGGCACCAGCTGCGCCGGCGAGGCGAGCGGCATCCCGGCCAGCGCGCGCGCCTGCTGCTCGAACTGGCTGGCGGCGCAGGCGTCGATGGTCAGGTGGCCGGAGTTGTGCGGCCG
>JBHJND010000257.1:0-6558 GCA_048497655.1 Caballeronia novacaledonica | reverse complement strand
GCCGCGGGCAGCGCGCCGCTGACGCGGTCGACGACCTTGGCGTCGCGGAACACCGCCAGCGTCGGGATGCTGCGGATGGATAGCTGCTGGCTCGACTGCGGGCTGGCATCGGTGTCGACCTTGGCAAACAGCCACTCCGGGTGGCGGGCGGCCGCCTGCTCGAACACCGGCGCGAAGCCGCGACAGGGCCCGCACCAGGCCGCCCAGAAGTCGACCACGATCGGCCGCCTACTCGCCGCCAGCACCTCGTCGAAGCTGTCGTCGCCGAGCGTGACCGGCTTGCCCGCCAGCAGCGTCTTGCCGCAGCTGCCGCAGGCCGGTTGGTCGTTGAAGCGCTCCGCCTTGACACGGTTCTTCGCCTGGCAGTGCGGACAGGAAACGATCATTGCGGCACCCTCGATTGACACAGGCACCAAAATGCGGCCGGATCCGCCGCGTTCAATGCGACACTTGGCTTCAACGCCACCGCCCATCGACCCTCGATGAAGCCGCACCCACCCGCCCGACCCGCCGCAGGCCGGCCGCCGGCCCGCGGACCGCGGCCGGGCGTCCACGCCGCGCCGGGCGGCGACGAGCTGCCGCGGCTTTCGAAGCGGATGAGCGAGCTGGGGCTGGCCTCGCGCCGCGAAGCCGACGAGTGGATCGCCGCCGGCTGGGTACGCGTCGACGGCGAAGTCGTCGACACGCTCGGCAGCCGCGTGCGGCCGGAGCAGAAGATCGACGTCGACCCGCGCGCCCGGCGGGCACAGGCAAACCTGGTAACGATCCTGCTGCACAAGCCGGTGGGCTACGTTAGCGGCCAGGCCGAGGACGGCTACCGGCCGGCCGTGGTGCTGATCACTCCGGAGAACCGCTGGCAAGCCGACCGCACGCGGACCGAGTTCTCGCGCGCGCACCTGCGCGGGCTGGCGGTGGCCGGCCGGCTCGACATCGACTCCACCGGCCTGCTCGTGCTGACGCAGGACGGGCGCATCGCGCGGCAGTTGATCGGGGCCGGGTCCACGGTCGAGAAGGAATACCTGGTGCGTGTCACCTGGACGGTGGAGCGCCAGACCGGGCCCCTCAGTGAAACCTTTCCCGCCGACCGGATGCAGCTGCTGCGGCACGGCCTGGCGCTCGACGGCGTGCGCCTGAAGCCGGCGAAGGTCTCGTGGCAGAACGAGGATCAGCTTCGCATCGTGCTGCGCGAAGGCAGGAAGAGGCAGATCCGGCGCATGTGCGAGGCGGTCGGCCTGCGAGTCGTCGGGCTGAAGCGGGTGCGCATCGGCAGCGTGGTGCTCGGCGCGCTGCCGGCCGGGCAGTGGCGCTACTTGCGAGCCGACGAATCGTTCGCCTGAGCCACGCAGGGTGCCGGCCGAGGCTCCCCGGCGCCTCGGCCGCTTCGCGGAATCCGGTCAGTCGCCTCGTCGACGACCACGGCCGTCGCCGTCAGTCTTCCTCTTCCTTGCGCTTGAACTTGGCGGCCAGCTGCTGCTGCACGCCCGGCGGCACCGGCTGGTAGTCGGCCAGTTCCATCGAGTAGCTGCCGCTGCCCTGGGTCATCGCCTTCAGCCGCCCGGCATAGCCCTCCAGCTCGGCCAGCGGCACGACGCCCTGGACGACCATCACGCCGGCAGCGAGATTGCCGGTGCCGGTCACCTGGCCGCGGCGCCCCGAGAGATCGCCGGTGATGTCGCCCATGGCCGAGTCCGGCGTGACGATCTCCACGTTGACGATCGGCTCCAGCACGATCGGCCGTGCCTTCGGCAGCGCGTCGAGCATGGCCTTGCGGCCGGCGGAGACGAAGGCGATCTCCTTGCTGTCCACCGGATGATGCTTGCCGTCGTAGACGGTGACGCGCAGGTCGTGGATCGGGTAACCGGCGACATAACCCGTGGCCAGCACCTCGCGCACGCCCTTTTCCACTGCCGGGATCAGGTTGAAGGGGATCACGCCCCCCTTGACCTGGTCGACGAACTCGAAGCCGCTGCCCCTCGGCAGCGGCTCGACGCGCAGAAAGACCTCGCCGAACTGGCCGGCGCCACCGGTCTGCTTCTTGTGCCGCGCATGGCCTTCGGCCGGCGCGGCGATCGTCTCGCGGTAAGGCACCCGCGGCGGGCGGGTGTCGATCTCGAGCTTGAACTGCAAGTTCATCCGCTCGAGCACGCTGCGCAGGTGCAGCTCGGTCAGCCCGCGCAGCACCGTCTCGTTGGTCAGCGCATCGTGATCGACGGTCAGCGTCGGGTCCTCGGCAGCCATCTTGGTCAGGATCTCCGAGATCCGCCCCTCGTCGCCGCGCCGGCGCGGCGCGATGGCCAGGCCGAACATCGGCTTCGGGAACTCCAGCGGCTTCATGCGGATGAAGTCCTCGTCGTGCGAGTCGTGCAGCACGCAGTCGAACACCACCTCGTCGACCTTGGCCACCGCGCCGATGTCTCCCGGCACCAGCCTCGGCACCTCGACCGTTTCCTTGCCCTGCAGGTTGAAGAGGTGGCCGGCCTTGAACGCCTTCTTGCCCTCGCCGACGTACAGCTGCGTGTCCTTGGTGACCGTTCCCTGGTGCACGCGGAAGATGCCGATCTTGCCGACGTACGGATCGTTCACCACCTTGAAGACGTGCGCCAGCACGTGCTTGCCTTGATCCGGCTCGGAGCGGAACGCCTCGGCGGCCTCGCCGTCGCCCTTGAAGAACATCGGCGGATTGCCCTCGCCGGGATTGGGCAGGTGGCGCACCATCACGTCGAGCAGGTCCTGCACGCCGGCACCGGTGCGCGCCGACGTGAAACAGACCGGGATCAGGTGCCCCTCGCGAAGCGCCTTCTCGAGCGGCCCGTGCAGCGCCGTCGGGTCGATTGCGCCCTCCTCCAGGTACTTTTCCATCGCCGCGTCGTCGACCTCGACCACCTGCTCCATCACCTTGCGGTGCACGTCGGCCACCGACAGGAAGTCGGCAGTGCCCTGGTCATGGTCGAAGCAGTCGATCACCCGGTTGCCGTTGTCGGCCGGCAGGTTGATCGGCAGCACCTCCGGCCCGAATGCCTCCTGCAACTGCTCGAGCAGGGCCGGCAGGTTTATGTGCTCGTGGTCGATCTTGTTGACGACGATCATCCGGCACAGGTTGCGCGCCTTGGCCCACGCCATCATCCGGCGCGTCACCAGTTCGATGCCGTTGGTCGCGCTGACCACCACCGCGACGGTCTCGACCGCATCGAGCGCGCCGATCGCCTGGCCGAGGAAGTCCGGGTAGCCCGGCGTGTCGATCAGGTGGATGCGCGCGCCCTTGTGGTCGCAGTGCAGGACCGACGAGCGCAGCGAGTGCAGCGTGCTCTTTTCCTGCGGGTCGTAGTCCGAAACCGTGGTCCCGCGCTCGACGGCGCCCGGCGCGCCGATCATCGCCGACTTGGCCAGCAGCTGCTCGGCCAGACTGGTCTTTCCTGCCGCGCCGTGGCCGACAAGGGCCACGGTCCTCAGATCCTCTGTTCTGTACTCAGCCATCGTCTGTCTCCCTTCTTGGCAAGGCGCACTTTAAGGCGAGGCGCCGATCTCGCCAAACCGCCCCGGCGGCGATTTCGACCTCCTCTGACCAAGCGCAACGCCGGGCGGCCGCCCCCCAACCGGCGGCAGTGACGGCACAATCTGCGGCCGATCCGCCCACAAAGGACAGGAGAGACGATGACCCAGGAGACAACGGCCGGCGTGCCGACCCATGCGCGCATCGTCATCGTTGGCGGCGGCATCATGGGCTGCTCGGTCGCTTACCACCTGGCGACCATGGGGCAGACCGACGTCGTCCTGCTCGAGCAGGGCAGGCTCACCTGCGGCACGACCTGGCATGCCGCCGGCCTGGTCGGCCAGTTGCGCAATCACGAGAGCATGACCCGGCTGATCCGCTACTCGACCGACCTGTATGCGCGGCTCGAGGCGGAGACCGGCCTGGGCACCGGCTGGAAGCAGTGCGGTTCGCTGGCGGTGGCGCGCACGCCCGAGCGCATGGTGCAGTTGAGGCGCACTGCCGCGGTGGCGCGCGCCTACGGGGTCGAATGCGACCTGCTGTCGCCGGCCGAAGCCGGCCGGCTGTATCCGATCATGGAGACTGCCGACCTGCAGGGCGCCGTCTGGCTGCCGGGAGACGGCAAGGCCAACCCGACGGATCTCACGGTGGCGCTGGCCAAGGGTGCCCGCAACGCCGGGGCGCGGATCATCGAGGGCGTGCGCGTCGAGAAGGCAATCCACGAGGTCACCGGCGCCGGCCGGCGGGTCGCCGGACTGCAATGGCGCGACAAGCAGGGCGGCAGCGGCTCGATCGCCGCGGAGACGGTCGTCCTGTGTGGTGGTCAGTGGTCGCGCGCCCTCGGCCGCGAGTTCGGCGTGGCAGTGCCGCTGTTTTCCTGCGAGCACTACTACATCGTCACGGACGTCATTGCCGGCGTGTTCCGCGACCTGCCGGTGATGCGCGATCCGGACGGCTACATCTATTTCAAGGAGGAGGTCGGCGGCCTGCTGATGGGCGGCTTCGAGCCCGAGGCCACGCCCTGGCTGCAGTCGGCCGCGCATCGCGGCGGCATTCCCGAGAACTTCGAGTTCCAGTTGCTGCCGGACAACTGGGATGCCTTCCAGATCCTGATGGAGAACGCGGTGCAGCGCGTGCCGGCGATGGGCGAGGCAAGGATCAAGGCCTTTTACAACGGCCCCGAGTCATTCACCGCCGACAATAACTTCATCGTCGGCCCGGCACCGGGGATGGCCAACCTGTATGTCGGCTGCGGCTTCAACTCGATGGGCATCGCCTCGGGTGGCGGCGCCGGCCGGGCGCTCGCCGAGTGGATCGTGCAGGGCGAGCCGACGCTCGACCTGTGGCCGGTCGACGTCCGCCGCTTCGCCGGCTTCAACGCCAACGAGCGCTGGCTGCCCGACCGGATCAAGGAAGTGCTCGGTCTTCACTACAAGATGCCGTGGCCGAACCGGGAACTGGAGTCGGCGCGCCCCTTCCGCCGCTCGCCGCTGTACTCGCAGTTGCAGGCCGCCGGCGCCTGCTTCGGCTCCAAGATGGGCTGGGAGCGCGCCAACTTCTTCGCGCCGACACCGGATCAGGCGACGATCGAGTACGGCTGGGGTCAGCAGAACTGGCATCCGTGGGTCGCCGCAGAGCACGCCGCCTGCCGCGAGCGGGTGGCGGTCTTCGACATGAGTTCGTTCGCCAAGCTGCTGGTCAGGGGCGCCGACGCGCACGCGGTGCTCCAGTACCTCGTCGCCAACGCCGTGCCGACCGTGCCGGGTCGGACCGTCTACACCGGCATGCTCAACGAGCGCGGCGGCTACGAGTCGGACTTCACGATCACCTGCGTCGACTGGAACGAGTACCTGATCGTCACCGGCAGCGCACAGGCCGTGCGTGACCGCGACGTCATCGAGCGGGCGATGGCGGCAATGCCCAAGCGGCCGCTGTGCACGGTGACCGACGTGACGTCGATGTACGCGATGCTCGCCGTCATGGGACCGGCTTCGCGCGAACTGCTGTCCCGGGTGTCGACCGCCCGCTTCGACAACGCGTCGTTTCCGTTCGGCACCTCGCAGCTGATCGACCTCGGCTATGCGACGGTGCGGGCGACGCGTCTTACCTACGTCGGCGAACTGGGCTGGGAGCTGTATGTGCCGGTGGAATTTGCCAGCGCGGCGTACGAGGAGATCGTTGCGGCGGGAGCCGGCCTCGGCCTGCGCAACGCCGGCTACTACGCCGTCGACTCGCTGCGGCTGGAGAAGGGCTACCGCGCGTGGGGACGGGAACTGACGCCGGAGGTCAACCCGTTCGAGGCCGGCCTGTCCTTTGCAGTGAACTGGGACAAGGGAGACTTCCGCGGCCGAGCGGCGCTCGAGGCGCTTCGCGCCGCCGGCGGCGCTGCCTCGGTCCGCCGACGGATCGTCTCGCTGGTGATCGATGCCCCGCACACCAATCTGTGGGGCAACGAACTCATTCTTCGCAACGGCGCGCCGGCCGGCTTCGTCACCTCGGCGGCCTTCGGCCATACCGTGGGGCGACCGGTCGCGCTCGGCCTGGCCAGCAATTCGGCCGGCACCGCCGACAAGGCGTGGATCGGCTCCGCCAAGTGGGAAGTGGATCTCGCCGGCGAGCGCTTGCCGGCGGCAGTCGGGCTGCGAGCGCCCTACGATCCGGACGGCCTGCGGGCGCGCGCCTGAGCAACCGACCGGCGGAGAGCGCCGAAGAGGCCTGCCGAAAAGCAAAAAGCCCCGACCGTTTGGTCGGGGCTTTTCTTTAGGCAAGCCTGACGATGTCCTACTTTCACGGGAAATACATCCCACTATCATCGGCGCTGAGGCGTTTCACGGTCCTGTTCGGGATGGGAAGGGGTGGGACCGCCTCGCTATGGTCGTCAGGCTAAAGGGGACGACCTTTCCGCTCGTCGCCTTGCGGCAACCAACGAAAGATCCAACTCGGAAGAAGCAGCCGCGCCGATTCGTCGAATCGATGCGCGGGGTCGCGATTGCTGTGCTCTCAGCCTCTGAGAACGAGGCAGCACGGTTATAGGATCAAGCCGCACGGGCAATTAGTACTGGTTAGCT
>JBHJND010000256.1:0-2151 GCA_048497655.1 Caballeronia novacaledonica | reverse complement strand
GACACGGAGCGTCGTTGCCTCACGGTGACGATCGCGCCGGAGGATGCCGAGGCGGTGCTGCTGATCTTCAACGCCGAGCCGCGCGCGCAGGACTGCGTGCTGCCGGAGGGCCGCTGGCGTTGCGTGCTCGACTCGACCAGGCCCTCGGCGCCGGAGCGTGTGCTCGAAGGCGAGACGATCGAAGCACCCGCGCAGTCCGTGCTGCTGCTGCGGCCGGTGGACCGAACTGGAGCCCTGACGTGACGACCCTCGACCGCCGTCGCTCCGGGATCCTGCTGCACCCGACCTCGCTGCCTGGGCCGCACGGCAGCGGCGACTTCGGGCCTTCCGCCTACCACTTCGTCGACTGGCTGGTCTCGGCCGGCCAGAGCATCTGGCAGATGCTGCCGCTGAACCCGATCGGGCCGGGCAACTCGCCCTACGCCAGCGTCTCGGCGTTCGCCGGCTCGCCGCTGCTGGTGGCGCTCGAACCATTGGTGGACAAGGGCTGGCTGGCGCCGGTCGATGCCGACGAGGCCGCCCGCTTCAGCGCGCTGCGCGTCGACTTCGACCGCGTGACCGGCTGGCGAATGGCCCGCCTGCGCGAAGCGGCGCGGGGCTTCTTCGCCGTCGCCGGCGCGGCCGACCGCAACGCCTTCGCCGCCTACTGCAACGCGCAGGCGCACTGGCTCGACGACTACGCGCTGTTCATGGCGGTGGACGAGGCAGCGCGGGCTGCCGGCGGCTTCGTTCCCTGGCCGAAGTGGGACCAGGCGCTGGCCCGTCGCGCGCCGCGCGCGCTCGCGGCAGCGCACCGCCGGCACGCCGAGGCGGTGGATTTCTGGCGCTTCACCCAGTGGTGCTTCGACGCGCAGTGGCGCGCCGTGCGCCGCTACGCCGGCGAGCGCGGCGTGCTGCTGGTCGGCGACCTGCCGATCTTCGTCGCCCACCACTCGGCCGATTGCTGGACGCGCCCCGACCTGTACCTGCTCGACGCCGATTTCGAGCCCACCGTGGTGGCCGGCGTGCCGCCGGACTACTTCAGCGCCACCGGCCAGCGCTGGGGCAATCCGCTGTACGACTGGGCGGCCATGAAGCGCGACGGCTACGCCTGGTGGATCGCCCGCGTGCGGCGGCAGCTCGAGCTGGCCGACTGGCTGCGCGTCGACCACTTCCGCGGCTTCGCCGGCTGCTGGGAAATTCCGGCGGCGAACACGACGGCGGTCGAGGGCCGCTGGGTGCCGGGGCCGGGCGCCGGGTTGTTCGAGGAGATGGAGCGCGTGCTCGGCCGGCTGCCGCTGATCGCCGAGGACCTCGGCGTCATCACCCCGGACGTGGTGGCGCTGCGCGAGCACTTTGGCCTGCCCGGCATGCGCATCCTGCAGTTCGCCTTCGGCGGCGACGCCGAGCACCCGTTCCTGCCGCACAACTACGTTGCCGACACCTGCACCTACACCGGCACACACGACAACGACACCTTCGCCGGCTGGTGGCGCACGGCCTCCGCGCGCGAGCGCGACTTCGCCTCCGCCTACCTGAACTGCGAGCAGGCCGGAGCCCACTGGGCCGCGATCCACGCGCTCAGCCGCTCGGTCGCGAAGCTGGTGATGTTCCAGTTGCAGGACGTGCTGGGCCTGGACAGCGAGCACCGGATGAACACGCCGGGCCAGGAACAGTGCTGGACCTGGCGCTTTGGCTGGGAGATGGTCGGACCGGAGGCCGGCCGCCGCCTTGCCCGCCTCAGTGCCGCCACCGGGCGGGCGCCGCTGGATCGCCTGCAGGCGGCAGGCGCCGGGTAGCACGGCCGCCCCGGCCCCGGCGGCTGTCGGCTGCCCGCGCCCCGCGGGAGCGGCCGGGAGTACGGCGAAGACACTCATCCGTCCTGCGCCTTGCGCATCTCACCGCCCGGAGCTAGCTTCCTGCCATGCGCCCACTGATCCTCGCCGCACTCGCCTGCCTGCTCTGCGTCGGCGCCGCCGCGCAGGACAAGATCTACAAGGTTCGCCTGCCCGACGGCCGCATCCTGTTCACCGACCGGCCGCCGCAGGGCGCGCAGATACTTTCCGAGCGCGAGGTGCCCCCTCCCCCGCCCGCGGCTCCTGCCAGCCCCGCCTCCGGCGAGGCCGGCCCCACGTCGCTGCAGGAGCGGTCGGTAGAGGCGCAGTCGCGGCT